>DATEVP010000025.1:0-23211 GCA_035258465.1 Hyphomicrobiaceae bacterium | reverse complement strand
GGTGGCCGGCTGCGTCCAGCGCCTGGCGCAAGGCCCCCGCCAGAAGTGAGCGCACGCGCCCCGGATCGCGAAAGCGCACCTCGGCCTTGGTCGGGTGCACGTTGACGTCGACCTCGCGTGTCGGCACAGCCACGAACAGGGCGAGCAGCGGATAGCGCGCCTTGGGGATCAGGTCGCCGTAGGCCGCCCGCACGGCGCCGATCAGCAGCTTGTCCTTCACCGGCCGACCGTTGACGAACAGATACTGCTGGCCGGCGTCGGGCCGATGTAGCGTCGGCAGCCCGGCAAAGCCCGTCACCCGCACACCCTCGCGCTCGATGTCGATCGCCAGCGCGTCATCCAGGAACTCCCGCCCCATGATGCGGCCGAGCCGGGCGAGATGCCCGTCCGCGCCCAGCGGCTGCGCCGGCAGCCGCAAGCCTGCCCGCTCCCCTGTCGTCAGCGAGAAGGCAACGGTCGGGTGCGCCATGGCGAGGCGCTTGACGACCTCGGAGATCGCGGCATTCTCGGCGCGCTCGCTCTTCAGGAACTTGAGCCGCGCCGGCGTGGCCGAGAACAGCTCGCGCACCTCCACACACGTGCCGGCGTTGAGCGCCGCCGGCCGTATGGCGCCTTTCGCTCCGCGATCGACGACGATCTCGTACGCCGCCGCCGCGCCATGCAAGCGCGAGCGCACCGCCAAATGCGCCACCGAGCCGATCGAGGGCAGCGCCTCGCCGCGGAAGCCGAGGGTGGCGATGTTGAAGAGGTCCTCGTCCGTGAGCTTGGAGGTGGCGTGGCGCTCCACCGCCAGCTCCAGGTCGGCGGCGCTCATGCCCGCGCCGTCGTCGGTGACGCGGATGAGCGACAGCCCGCCGGCGGCCGTCACCACCTCGATGTCGGCCGCCCCGGCATCGAGCGCGTTCTCGATCAGCTCCTTGACGACGCTGCCCGGCCGCTCGACCACCTCGCCGGCGGCGATGCGGTTGATGGTCTCGGGGCTGAGCTGGCGTATGGGCATGGGCGTTGGGGGTCAGACCCCTGACCTCGACCTCGAGAGTTCAACCTCTACCGGAACGTCAGGGGTCTGACCCCTTTTTTCATTCCTACGTCACGATTTCGGCAGCACCGCGACCCGCTCGCGCGTGATCACCTTGGCAAGCTCCACGGCCGGCTGGTCGAACGGGTCGATCTCCATCAGCCGCGCGGCGAGAATCGTCTCCAGCATGCAGTGCATCATCAGCGCCCCGACGCTCCTCTCGTCAAGGCGGGCGAGGTCGAACGTGCGCACCGGCCGCCCGGCGCGGCCGAGCGCGGCCGGCACGGCCTCGGCCTGCGCCGCGACGAGATCGCCCGCGGTGCGGCCGGCGAGGTAGTCGAGGCCGGCCGTGCGCGCCAGCTCTGTGGATATCCGGGGGCCGAGGCCGGCGGTCGGCGCGCGCACGATGGTGATCAGATGCTCGCGCGGCCCATCCATGAAGAGCTGCAGCTGGCTGTGCTGGTCGACGGGGCCGAGGCAGGCGATCGGCGCCGTGCCCTGGCCGCCCTTGCCGAGGCTCTCGCCCCACAGTTGCGCAAACCAGTGCGAGAACCGGCCCAGCCGATCCGAGTAGGGCATCATCACGTGGGCGCGGATGCCCTTCTCGCGGGCCAGCGCCACGGCAATCGCCGCCCCCTCCGCTGGCGCGAAGTCGCGCGGGGTCCTGGCCGACATCAGGGCGTCGACCACATCGCGTGCGCCCGCGCGCACCGCCCGCGCATCGAGCCCGCGCGCCAGGGCGGCTATCAGGCCGACGTTGGTCAGCGCCGAGAAGCGCCCGCCTATCCCCGAGTGGTGATCGAGCAGCGGAATGCCGTGCGCCTCGAACAGGGCCCTCAGTCCGTTCTGTCTGCCCGCGACCTTGGGCTCGGTGATGCCGAGGAAGAGCTTGGGGATGCGCGCCTCGAGGCCCGCCGCCTTGACCGCGGCAATCGCGGCCAGCGCCTGCACCAGCGTCTCGGGCGTGCCGCCCGACTTGGAGATGACGATGAAGCGGGCGCTGTCGAGATCGAACGAGGCGAGCGTCGCCTGCAGCGTGACGGGGTCGAGGTTGTCGTAGAAGCGCGTGCGGGGCCTTTTCTTCTGGGCCTCATCCGCCATGCCGGGAATGTTCCACCCCCCCAGCTGGGCCAGGGTCTGGCCGCCGAGGCTCGAGCCGCCGATGCCGAAGAAGACGATTGCCGTGGCGCCTTCCGACAGCTTGGCGAGCGCGGCTTCCGCGGCGGCAAGGTCGGCGGTCTCCTCGGCGATGCGCAGGAGAGGCAGGCTGCGGCTGCGGTAATCCTCCTTGAGGGCCTCCACCGCCGGTGCCAGGCGGTCGAGCCAGACCTTCAGCTCGGCCTCGGAAATGCCATGCTCGCCGATGGCGGCCGAGAGGCAGCCAGCGATCGAATGCGTGTAGCCGGAACGCGCCGTGCGCGCTTCTCGCCCATCGTTTGCCATCGGCTAACGCCTAGCGCGATTTGTCCGGCGGGCCAAGGCGCCCCAGCGTCGCCCGGCTCGCGCTCCTGGGCCGTCATTCCATATCGGCGATGGTCTCGAGCACGCCCACGTCGCAGCTCAGGACCGCGCCGGCGCGGGTGATGGCGCCCATTTCCTCCAGCATCGTCAAGGCGATATTCACCTTCGGCCGGCTGGCGCCGATCAGCAGGGCAAGCTCGCTCTGCGACATGCCGAGGTCGAGCGGCGCCTTCTGCCCCTTGGCGGCGGCGGGCTGCGCCTTCAGCGCCGACAGGATCAGCCGCGCGAGCCGCACCTCGATGCGGTGGAGCGCGATGGCCTCCAGCCGCTGGTCGGTCTCGCGCAGCCGGGCGCACAGGAAACGGATCGCCGCGCCGGCGAGCTTGGCGTTGCTCTCGACCAGGTCGAGCAGGGCCCGCTGCGGCAGCGTCATGGCCTTGACGCGCGATATCGCGGTGGCGCCGGCGGTCCGCTCGCCACCGTCAAGCGTGGCGATCTCGCCGAAGATGCTCCCCGGCCCGGCGTGCGCGAACGACAGCTCGCGCCCGTCGCTGGAGAGGATCGACAGCCGGATGCGCCCTTCCACCACCAGGTAGATCTCGCGGCCGGGATCGCCGCGCGAGAAGATCATCTGGTCGGGCGTGAACTCGACGCGGCGCATGCGGCCGGCGATCGTCGCCCGGTCGGCCTCGCTCAAGGGGCCGAACAGCTCGGTCCTGCCCAGCATGTCGGCGATTGCGGGAAGTTCCATGCGATATCGGCTCCGGCTGGCTCCTGCCCAGCGGGATCATGCAGGCTTCGTGTGGCCGATGTCGAGCGCCGAAACAGCGGCCCCGCCTCGATTGGTGAACGGTGGGGGCCTCGCTCGCCGACGATCAGCGCACCACCGCGCTAGCTCCGATCCAAATGCAGGTCGCCAGACAGCTGATAATGCGGCCAAGCAGGCTTGCTGCCTGCTCATCGGACGGCCCCGCCGCCGGGCGGGCGCGCTCCCCTTGCGCCGTCCCCGGGGCAACGGTGAAGCCGCTCGCATCGATGCCGCCGGTTTCGAAGGGCAGCGCCAGCTCGAAGGCAAAAGTGCCGATGCCGATGGTCATCTCTCTACTCCTCTCGAACGGTCGCTCAGTTCTCGAGAGGAATATGCCTGAGCCTGCGGCTCGGCACTGTTCCCGGTGGAACAGCGGTGGCACGCGGGTTTGGGGACACTGGCCGGCATGATCGACGGCTCACCATGCAATGCCGTGGAAGGAGAACCAACATGCGGACCATCGATGTTCTGCTTGCCAGCGCGCTGCTCGGCGTCACCATCGGCATTCTGCTCGATGAGCCCAGTGCCGCCGCCAGCAACGCCACGAGGATGGCTCCTGCCCAGGCCGCCAGCACCTGCGATCGTTCCTTCTGCGAGAGCATGACCTGGCTACGCACGCCGGTGATCCGCCGCGCAAGCGCCAGCAAATAGCCGCCTGCGAAGCATTTCGCGGGCCCCTTGCACGCCACCGGTTGGACGGGCATCGAGCGCGTACTATCCTTGACGGCCCAGCGATCGCGTCGCCGTGGGTCGATAAGGCGGAAGGACAGCTCGAATGGACATGACCGGTGAACAGCGGATCGCCGCCACCCAACAGGCCGTGTGGGCGGCGCTCAACGACGCCGAGGTGCTGCGGCAATCCATCCCCGGCTGCGAGTCGCTGGAAAAGCTGTCGGACACCGAGATGGCGGCCAAGGTGAAGCTGCAGATCGGGCCGGTGCGGGCAAATTTTTCCGGCAAAGTAACCCTTTCCGATCTCGATCCGCCCAACAGCTACAAGATCTCGGGCGAGGGCAGCGGGGGTGCTGCCGGCTTCGCCAAGGGCGGCGCCGCGGTGCGGCTGAGCGAGGACGGCGGCGCCACCTTGATGCGCTACGAGGTCAAGGCCGAAGTCGGCGGCAAGATCGCCCAGCTCGGCGGCCGGCTGATCGACTCGACCGCCAAGAAGCTCGCCGACGAGTTTTTTCAGCGGTTCACGACCATCGTCGGCGGTGGCGGGGCGCCGGCCGAAGCCGCTCCGGCGCCAGCGAAGAAGAGCTGGTTCGGTTGGCTCAAGTGGTGGTTGGGCAAGCTACTGAAATCTCGAGCTTCTGCCTGACGCGAGCGGCTGGTTCCGCTGGCCACTTGCAAAAATATGCATAATTATCCAAAAATTCGTGCGGTGGACCGCTTTCCGGGATAATCTGCAGCGGTCTGAGCCTGCCTAAGCGCGCCCATCAGGCCGATTTGGGCGCCAAAAGAAGCCGAACCAGGAAGGGACACCGCCCATGTGGAAACGGATGTTGCTGGCGCTCATGCTGACCGCGCTGCCGCTCCTGCCGGCGAGCGCACAGGAGAAGTTCATCATCGTCCAGTCCACCACCTCGACGGAGAACTCCGGCCTCTTCAAGCACCTCTTGCCGCTGTTCACCAGGAAGACCGGCATCGGCGTGCGCGTGGTCGCGGTCGGCACCGGCCAGGCCATCAAGAACGCGGTCAATGGCGATGGCGACGTGCTGTTCGTGCACGACAAGCCCTCGGAGGAGAAGTTCGTGGCGGACGGCGGCGGCGTGAAGCGCTTCGACGTCATGTACAACGACTTCATCCTGGTCGGTCCGGCCAAGGACCCGGCCGGAAGCGCGGGCTCCAAGGACGTCGTGGCCGCCTTCAAGAAGATCGCCGACGCCAAGGCGCCGTTCGTCTCGCGCGGCGACGACAGCGGCACGCACAAGTCGGAGCTGCGGCTGTGGAAGGACGCCGGCATCGACGTGAAGGCGGCTTCCGGCACCTGGTATCGCGACGCCGGCTCCGGCATGGGTGCCACCATCAACATCGCGGTCGGCATGGGCGCCTACGTCTTCACGGACCGCGCCACCTGGTCGAGCTTCAAGAACCGCGGCGACCACAGAATAGCCGTGGAGGGCGACAGGAAGCTCTTCAACCAGTATGGCGTCATCCTGGTGAACCCGGCCAGGCATCCCAGCGTGAAAAAGGCGGAAGGGCAGGCGTTCATCGACTGGCTGCTGTCGGCAGACGGTCAGACCGCGATCCGGTCGTTCCAGATCAACGGCGAGCAGCAGTTCTTCCCCAACGCCCAGCCGACGGGCTGAGGTTGTCATCCCGGTGCTTGTCACCGGGATCCAGCCAACGGCGTCATCGGCCTCGAATTGCTGGCGGGGCTGTTCCCGACAAGCTCGGACATGAACTGCGTAACGCCGCGCTTGCGACGCTGAACGCGACTAGGCGACGCCCAGGATCACCTCGCTCGCCTTGATGATGGCGCTGACCTCCGAGCCCTTCGCCAGGCCCAGATCGTTGACGGCGGCGAGCGTCACCGAGGAGGTGATGATATTGCCGCCGCCGATGTCGACCCGCACGATCGCCGTCACCTGGCCCTTGTCGATGCCGACGACCTTGCCTTTGAGAACGTTGCGGGCGCTGAGCTTCATGGGCGATCTCCCAGGTCTCGAACCAAGAATGGCGAGCTGAGCCAAGGGTGGGCGATGCAGGCGAGCACGCGCTACATGCTCACGCGAGAGATATCGACCGCCGCTGCTGCGCCTTTGGATCTAGATTCGGACGGCCGTGGTGGAAAAGGCGTTCTCTGCCGGCCGTTGCACGAACTGGTTGAGAAGGGCGGCGGCGCCGATCGCCAGGACCACCGCAACCACACAAGCCGTGATGAATGCACGCATCGTACCTACCTCCCAAAGCTTGCTCGTGGCCATTACATAGCACAAAAGCCAAAATTCAAGAGCCGGCAGGCGCAAAATGCCGCTGCGTCGGCCTCACAGAACGGCGATCAGCGCCTGCAGGCTGTCGAGCGCCACGCGCGTGGGCACCTCGCCGCCGCGGAGCATCCCAGAAGCCCAGCGCCCCGGCTTGGGGCCAGGGCGCACGCGCTCAAATCAAGATTGTTGGCCAACTATTCGGCGGGAGCCACCTGGCCGCCCTGCGCATCGACGCGGCCCTTCTCTCTCTCCCGCTCGAGCCACAGGCTGTGATGCTGCTGGGCCCAGTTGACGTCGACGTCGCCGCGCCCCATGGCCTCGAAGGCCCCTTCCATGCCGATGGTGCCGATGTAGATGTGAGCCAGCATGATGGCGACGAACAGCACCGACACGACGCCGTGCACGATCTGCGCCAGCTGCATGCCGGCGATTTCGGTGGCGTAGAAGGGGAACATCAGCAGATAGCCGGTGATGGCCACCGCGCCGCCGCCGAGCACGACGACCCAGTAGATCAGCTTCTGCCCCGGATTGAAGCGCTTGGCCGGCGGATGGCTGTTGCCGACGATGCCGCCGCCTTGCTTGATCCACGTGAGGTCGCCGCCGGAGGGCAAATTCCCGGCGATCCAAATCAGGAATGTCAGCACGACGCCGATGGTGAACGGGAAGCTGACATAGCTGTGCACGTACTTCGCGTACTGCGACCCGACAGCAAACGACTCAGGGTCAAAGTATGGCATCAGCAGCCCGCGGCCGAAGGTGACGTTGAGGCCGGTGAGTGCGAGCAAAATGAAAGACGTCGCCGTCATCCAGTGGACGAACCGCTCGAAGGAATTGAAGCGCACCAGGGTCTGCCCGGAACGCCCGGCCTCGAGCCGAACCCTGCCGCGGACGAGGAAAAACAGGACCAGAACCGCCAGCATGCCCAGGATGACGATGGCGCCGAGCCAGCGCAGGGTCACCTCGTGGAATTGCCGCCAGTCGCGTCCGGCCGGCTGCTCCAGCACGTAGGACTTGGAATCCGGCAGAGTGCCGCGACCCTGGACCCTGTTGAGCTCCTTGAGGAGCTGCTGCTCCTTGACCGAGCTTGCGGTCGGATTGACCGAACTTGGTTGCTGAGCGCTTGCCGGGACTGCGAGCGCGAGGGCGCCCACCAGAGCCAAGACGGTCAAGCAAAAGCGAACAGGCGCGAGCAGCGCGGCCATGTCGTTTCCTCCTTGCCTAGTTTCTTCCTGGGCGGGGCGATCGTGCCCCGCCGTCGAGACTTGCGAACCCTAAGACGCGATGCTCTCGCGGTAGGCGGTCATCCAGCCCCACGCGCCGGAGCCGTATCCGCGCTTCACCACGCGCTCCTTGTAGATCTGGGCGATGATCTCCCCGTCGCCGGCCAGCAGCGACTTGGTCGAGCACATCTCGGCGCAGAGCGGCAGCTTGCCCTCGGCTAGGCGGTTGGCGCCGTACTTGTCGAACTCCGCCTTGCTGTTGTCCGCTTCCGGCCCGCCCGCGCAATAGGTGCACTTGTCCATCTTGCCGCGCGAGCCGAAGTTGCCGACCTTGGGATATTGCGGCGCGCCGAATGGGCACGCGTAGAAGCAATAGCCGCAGCCGATGCAGATGTCTTTGGAATGCAGCACGACCGCGTCGGCGGTCGTATAGAACGCATTCGTTGGGCACACCGCCGCGCAGGGCGCATCGGTGCAATGCATGCAGGCCATGGAGACCGACCGTTCGCCCGGCTTGCCGTCATTGATGGTGACGACGCGCCGGCGGTTGATGCCCCAGGGCACATCATGCTCGTTCTTGCAGGCGGTGACGCAAGCGTTGCACTCGATGCAACGGTCGGCGTCGCAGAGGAATTTCATCCGTGCCATGGTCGTTCCTCCTTACGCCGCTCTGATCTGACAGAGGGTGGCTTTGGGTTCTTGCATATTGGTCACCGGATCGTAGCCGTAGGTCGTTAGCGTGTTGGCGCTCTCGCCCAGCACAACCGGATCGGTTCCTTTCGGGTAGTTGGCGCGTTGATCGACGCCTTGGAACCAGCCGGCGAAGTGGAATGGGCACCAGGCCACGCCCTTGCCGACGCGTTCCGTCACCAGCGCCTTCATGCGCGCCCGTGCGCCCTCGGCCCCGAGCACCCAGACCCAGGCGCCGTCCTTGATGCCCCGATCCGTGGCGTCGGCAGGATTGATCTCGACGAACATGTCCTGCTGCAACTCCGCCAGCCACTTGTTGGAGCGAGTCTCCTCGCCGCCACCCTCGTACTCGACCAGGCGGCCGGAAGTGAAGACGAGCGGGAAGTCTTTCGCGATCCCCTTGTCAACCGCGGCCTTCTGGATGGTGAAGCCGATGTTCGGCACACGGAACTGCCTTGCATCAGGCAGCGTCGGATATTTTGCAACCAAATCCGGACGTGGCGAGAAAATCGGCTCGCGGTGCGTCGGTATCGCATCGGGCAGACCGAACGCGTTGGCGCGGGCTTTGGCGTTCCCGTAAGGGACGCACCCGTGCATGATGGCGACACGCTGGATGCCCCCGGAGAGGTCGATCGCCCAGGACACGGCATCCGGATTGGCGGGGTTGATCTTTTGGATTACCGCCATTTCGGCTTCGGAGAGATCCTTGTCCCAGCCCAGCTTCTTGAGCACGGCCACGGTAAATTCCGGATATCCGTCCTTGATCTCCGAATCCTTGGAGTAGGAGCCGTTGGCGAGCAGGCTGACCTTGCGGGTCGTGCCGTCGGGCAGCTTCTCCTCGCGCTCGACGCCGAACCGAGCGCGGAATGCGCCACCGCCATCCTTCACCGCAAGGTTGGTGTTGTAGAGCAGCGGTGTGCCGGGATGCTTGAATTCCGGAGTACCCCAACACGGCCACGGCAAGCCGTAATAATCCCCCTTGGCCGGTCCGTCCTTCGCCCTGAGCGTGACCAGGTCGAAGTCCTTCTGGTTGGCCATGTGCAGCTTGAGCCGCTCGGGTGACTGGCCAGTATAGCCGATTGACCAAGTGCCACGATTGATCTCGCGCAGGACGTCCTCGGCGACCGGGAGGTTGTTCTCGATCTTGATGTTCTTGAACATCCTGTCCGCGAAGCCGAGTTTCTTGGCCAGCAGATACATGATCTCGAGATCGTCTTTCGACTCGAAGATCGGCTTGACGATCTGTTCGCCCCATTGGATCGAGCGGTTCGAGGCCGTGCGCGAGCCTGATGCCTCGAACTGGCTGCAGACCGGCAGAAGATAGGTGCCGTTCTTGCGCCCCGACAGCACGGCCCAGGTGGTCGGATGCGGATCGGCCACGACCAGCAGATCGAGTTTCTCCATGGCTTCCGCTGCCTTCGGCATCCGGGCGATGCTGTTGCCGGCGTGCCCCATGACGAACATCGCCTTCAGGGTGTCCGTTTGGGAAACCTGATCCTTGGGCAGCAGCGTCGCGTCGAACCACCGCGTCGATGGAATGCCCGCTGTCTCCATGAACTTCTTGTCGGCGAAGCGCGACAGCATCCAGTCGTACTCGACCTCCCAAACGCGGCACCAGTGCTTCCAGGCGCCTTCGGCGAGCCCGTAATAGGCAGGCAGCGTCACGATATCGAGGCCGAGGTCCGTCGCTCCTTGCACGTTGTCATGGCCGCGGAAGATGTTGGCTCCCATGCCGGCGCCGCCGATATTGCCGGTGGCAAGAAGCAGAATGCAGCTCGCGCGGACGTTCGCCGTCCCCACGGTATGCTGCGTTTGACCCATCGCCCAGATCAAAGTGGAAGGCCGGTCTTTGGCGAACATCTCGGCGACGCGCTTGAGCTGCGCGCCGGGCACGCCGCTGACTCGCTCGACCTCTTCCGGCGTCCACTTCTCGACTTCCTTGCGGACATCGTCCATGCCGTAGACGCGCTGTTCGATGAACTGCTTGTCCTCCCACCCGTTCTTGAAGATGTGCCACAGCATGCCCCAAAGCACCGGTATGTCGGTGCCTGGACGCAGCCGCACATATTCGGTCGCATGCGCTGCCGTGCGCGTCAGCCGTGGATCGGCAACGATGAAGTTCGCCCGGTTGAGCTCCTTGCCTTCGAGCAGATGCTGCAGCGACACCGGATGCGCTTCCGCCGGGTTGCCGCCGAGGAAGAACAGCGTCTTGGAATTGCGGATGTCGTTGTAGCTGTTGGTCATCGCGCCGTAGCCCCAGGTATTGGCCACGCCCGCGACGGTGGTCGAATGGCAGATACGCGCCTGATGGTCGACGGAGTTCGTGCCCCAGAAGGCTGCCAGTTTGCGGTTCAGATAGGCGCCTTCATTGGTGAACTTCGCCGAGCCGAGCCAATAGACTGAATCCGGCCCAGACTTCTGGCGGATTTCCATCATCTTGTCGCCGATCTCGTTGATAGCCTGGTCCCACGAGAGGCGGTTCCATTGGCCACTGACGAGCTTCATCGGATATTTGAGCCGGCGGTCGCCGTGCACCAGTTCGCGCACAGAGGCGCCCTTGGCGCAGTGCGATCCGCGGTTCAGCGGGCTGTCCCAGCTTGGCTCCTGACCGATCCACACTCCGTTCGACACTTCGGCCGTGACCGTGCAGCCGACCGAACAATGGGTGCAGATGTTCTTGCGGAGAGTCACGGCGGCGCCGGCCGCCGGCGGCGGGCCGGCCTCGGCCTTGCGCACGGCCCCGAGCGGCAAGGCGCCGAGCGCGGCAAGACCACCGGCCGCCAGGCCGGACTGGCGCAGGAAGGAGCGGCGGTCGATGCGTCCGCTGGATTGCATTGCGAGTGCGGCAGCAAGCGCGCCGCGGCGTGCATGGCGTTCTGATTTCTTGATAAGCACGGGCGTTTCCTCCCTCAGCTCGGATACTTGTTGACCTTGTAGAAGGTCTTCACGTGGTCCGTTTCCTTGTAGCGGGACTTGCGCTTCTCATCCTTGCTCTCGGTGTCGGCTTTGGCGCCGCCTGCAAGCGACGTGGAAGCGACCGCGGCTCCCGCGCCGACCCCCAGCGTGCGAAGGAACTCTCGACGCCCAACCTTGGCCTTGCCTGGTCTCATGGTTCGCCTCCTCCAGTCCTTCCTTGACGCCTGCGCGGGGTCGCCTGCTCACGCAGGCAACGCGAAGGCCTCCGTTTCGATTTCGATGAACGTTCGCCCGAGTGTGCCGACGTGGCGGTAGAAATTCGCGGCCCTGGCAAGCTCCAGGTCTGCAAAGAAGCGCCCGATCCATGGCGCAAGGTGCTTCTGGAACAGATCACGGTCGGTGCCGGCGGGCGCCGGGAAGCGGCCGCCGGCAAGGCCGGCCATGATCTCGCACAGGGTTGCCGCGTGATCCTCCGGCTCCGCCTCGCCCTCGGCGCGCTCGATGCCGACGCCGGCGAGGTCCTTTCGCAGCCGCGCCAACGGCCGCTCGTGCAGGAAGCCCGTCAGGTAATAGGAGCCATAGGGCAGGAGCTCGCCGCGCCCGAGACCGACAAAGAGATCGAAATATTCGCGCTCGACGCTCTCGACCTTGGCCCTGCTAGCGGCATCGGCGAGCGCTACGTGCGCCAAGCCGAGCGGGGATGCATCTCCGCGCAGGCGGGAAAGCCGATCGAGCAGCCTTGCATCGGGGCTGCGTCGCAGCAGCGCGGCGATGAGCGCATATTCCTGCGCGCGTGCCGCATCGATTTCATCGACGTGAGACGAAGGCTCTCGGGCGTAGAGGTCAGGCCGCAGCACTGTACGGGCGACGCCGGTTGCCGCTTCGACGGAGAGCACGCGCTCGGCTGGAACCTTGTCCCAGTTGGAGACCGATGGCTGGGAGATGCCGACGCGGCGCGCAAGCTCGCCGACTCCGCCCACGGCGCGGATCGCTTCTTGGAGCCCGAGGTCGCGCGCGCTACTCAATTTCGAGGCGCCCCGAAAAATTCAGCTTAAGAACTCTTTGAAACCGTAATGCCGAGGCAACACGGGGTCAATAGGAAGTGGCTATGAATGCTCGGGTCATAGTCGGCGGCTAACGGTTCGTGCCAGTCAAAGACTCCGCCAGAATTGGAGCGGGATTTCTTCGGCGGAATTACTGAGGAAGTGCGCCGCCACGGGGGCGGCGGTTGGGAATTCGCCCACGATCAACTGGCTCTGCGTCATGTTGCATTGCAGTATGAATTTCGTTCGTCCTTTCAGGCGCTTCTCCAGCCTGGGGTAATTCGGTCCCTCCCTGGCCCGACGCATCGGGCGAAGAGCTGGGTTCCAGCTGCCTCGGCTCGAGAGGCGCGGGGGAGGATGCAACTTGGCCCTCCGCCTGAAGGGCCGAGGCGGTCTCGTCCCCGAGCTTGCCGACCGCCTGGGCGAGGAGTTTTCGCACGTCGGTGCCCGCTTCGATGACGCCGAACCCCGGCACCGAAGCCGGATTGGCGAAGTCCCACTGGTTCTCGGCAATCTCTATGAAATCGCGGATCGCTGGATCGGCCGTCCATGCCCGGCGAAGGGCCGCCTTGGCCAACTCCGCGGGCACGCCGGACTGGAGGAAGGCGCGGATATCCGTGCCGCCGGTAATGGATTCGAGTGAGGGCAGGCTCGCCAAGTCGACGGGGGGCGGGTCGGCTGGCTCCTCGGACTTCTGCGGAGACGCCGGCGGAGCGATGTCGGAATGGTCGAGCGCGCCGGGCGCCGCCGGCCGTGCCGTTGCCGGGGTCTTCGGCTCCGTCTCAGGATCGTTCCCGGACTCGCGCTTGCGCCGAGACCAGCGCGCGATGAAGTTTTCCTCCTCGCTCATTCGTCATTCTCCTGTCCGCCCGCGCGGCGCCCGAGCGCCTCGGGGTCGGCACGGTCGCGCTGGCGCTTGAAAAACGGCCGCTCGACGTGGTGCTCGGCGATGAAGGCCTCGAGCGTGGTGCGAATGATGTCCGGCATGGGCACCAGCTCCACCAGGTCGTTGCCGGCTTCGGTCATGGCTTCGCCCTCGGCCGGGTCGGCCGTCACGGCGATGATCTCATAGGGGGGCTCGGCGCCCGTGGGGCGAAGGATGACCCACAAGGCGGGTGCGCCGGAGGAGAGGTTGTCACGGTAGTTTCCCGTCTCGGTGCGGTAGAGGTCGACGGTCGCCGCGCCGACGTAGAACGTTGTCGTCGTCTCATCGGAGCTGAGCACCGTCCACGGCGCCGCCGCCGGCTCGCCGGCCAGCACGCCGACGGGCCGCCACTCGAAGTCGATCCAGGGACTAGCGGCCTTGTGCCGTTCCACCAGAACGCCGACCGGCATCTGAACAAGGGCCGCTGCGCTCACGTCACCGCCTCCAGATGCTTGATCGGCAGGCCGGTCACCAGGTTCTGCGGCTTCATGCGGAGCATCTTGTCTGCGGTCATGGCCAGGATCAGATAGACCGGCTCGCCTTTGGCTCTGTCGACGATCAGGCTCGGCTCGCGGAACGTGAGACGATAGAGGCCGACCATGCGGGCGAGCGCCCCCTCGTCGACGGCCTCGCCGTTCCAGAACCCATCGCCAATCCGCGTGCCCTCCGCATCCAGCCCAACGTACCACGTCAGCGGGACGTCGCGCAGCTCGACCAGGGGCTCGATGCCGGCCTCGACGCCGAGGAGATGCGCAATCCACCGCTCGAGGGCCTGACCTAGGGCGTCGAGCCCCCGCCGGCCGGCGGTCAGATCGAGCGCCATGTCGAACAGGTCGCTGCGCTCCCAGTAGCCGGCCGCATTGTCCTCGTTGAGCACGTCGATCTCGGCGGCCGCCGGCAATCCGAGCATGGAGACCAGCGGGGAGAGCGGCTTGCCGCCGATCCCCGTCACGGTCTCCTCGTCGGCGGCCACCAGCGAGCCCTCGTGCAGGGTGAGCTTCTGCGGCCGGAAGAACAGCTCGGCCGCCCGCAGCACGAAGGCATCCTCGCAGCCGTCGAGCGCGTTGCGCAGGATCACGTGCACCAGCTGATTCAAGAACACGTGCGGAAACTTCAGGCCCTGCCGCACGATAGCGAGGTAGGCGGCTTCCAGCGTGGGGTGGCGCACCAGGTGGTTGCGGAAGGCGAGCATCACCTCCCAATTCTCGCGGGCGTCCGGGTCGGCGATGGCTGCGATCTCGGAGGCCGGCACCGGCCGGCGCGGATTGGCGAGGAGACTCGCATGCAGCGCGCGCTCGGCCGCGCAGGCGTCCGGCGGAGGCGTGATCTCGGGACGCGCGAGATAGGCCTTGAGGAACTCATCGCTGACCAGCAGCCCGCCGCCGGCGTCGCGGTCCACCAGGTGATGGCCGCAGGAGAGCCAGAAATCGCGCCCGTCGCTCAACCGCGCTCTCCACGTGCAAGGGTCTTGATATCGACCTCCTCGGCCGGCGCGTCGTCCTCGCCTTCAACCTCGAGGAACGCATAGGCGTGCTGCGGCCGCGTGCCCCCGCGCGGCTGCAGGGTGCGGAAGGTCTCGCGGATGGCGCCGTTCTCGACGCCGCGCGACACCGCGATCACGGTGCCTTTGGCGTCCTTGCACAGCGATGCCGCAAACGCGATCTCATCCTCTGCCGCGGCGCGGGCCGCTTCCAGATCCGGCGCGCCGAAATGCTCGACGAGACGCTTCGCCAGCAGCTCGACGGCCGCCGCGCGGTCGTCCTCGCTCGCCTCGACCACCTGCACCAGCGTCGACCAGCCGAGCGTGTCGATGCCGAGGAAGCCGCTGCGCAAGGCGGCGCGCGACTTGCCTTGCAGCGTCCCCGCGTCCACGCCCGCGAACACGAAGGCGCCGGACACGGCCCATTCACCGGGCTCGGCCGCCCGCTTGAAGACGAAGGTGTCGGAGGGGTCGAGCTGGATGGTGCGAAGGAGCTTCATGAGCGCGGCCCCCCGGTTGCCGGGTCCAGCCACGACGGCACCGCCAGTGCGCCGGCCAGCGAGCGCCGTTCCGGCTGCGTTGCGCCCTTCCACTGCACGAGCAGGTCGCCGTTCCCGTCGATTTCGCGGGATGCGCCCTTTTCGGGGGAGAGCCGCCGGAGATAGGTCTTGGCAATGGCGCCAAAATCTCCGGCGCGCCACGTATCGATTGCCGCCATGAGATGGCGGGCAAAGCTTTCGACCAGGCGGCCGGACCCGACATCGTCGAAGCCTTCCTCGTCCAGCGCGGCCGCCAGCGGACGCAGGCCCCCTTGCCGGTCGCCCATGGCAACGGTGCGGATGGTGGCGCCGAACACGAGCCAGTCCGGTGGTGCGCCTTCCTCCGCCTTCGACGGCCAAGCCAGGCGGCCGCCGCCGACAAGCCCGCCGTCGACACGGATGGCATCGGGCCAGTCGAACGCAATCGGCCGCCCCGGCGGCGCGTGCGCCACTAGCGCGTCACCGAGCGCGCTCATGCCGGCGTAGAATGCGCGGCGCGCCGTCCGCAGGGGCTCGTCGGGCTCCAGCACCACGGCGAATTCCGCCAGATCGAAGCGGCCCACGTAAACGATGGTGCCGGCGCCTGCCTCGGCGGCAATCGCGACGGCATGGGAAAAGGCGTCCCCGACCTCCCGCAACGTCACCAGCCGGAACGGCGGCGGCAGGTCGAGGGCGGGCACAGACGGCGCGCGTGATGGGGAGCGCGTCTTAGTCGGCACGGTTCCTCCGCAGCTCACGATTTTTCTTTGGTACAGTTGTGATCTAGTATACGCGGTGCCCGCCGCTTCCACAAAAGGACGGCTCGGGCAGCGTTGAAATCTAGGAAATATGGCCGATCACCATCGGAAAATCTTGATCTGCTCGTGTGAGGACACGATGCCGCTCGACGATGACGCGGTGCGTCGCGGCTGTGGGGGCGCGGCCGTGACCACGGCGCGGCAGCTCTGCCGGGCCGAGGTCGAGCGGTTCCGCGCGGCGGCTGCGGCGGGCGGGCCGCTGACGGTTGGCTGCACGCAGGAGGCGCCGCTCTTCGCCGAGATCGCCGACGAGCAGGCGGCCGGCGATCTCGACATCAAATTCGCGAATATCCGCGAGACGGCCGGCTGGTCGGCGGACGCGGCCAAGGCGGGGCCGAAGATGGCGGCCCTGCTCGCGGCGGCCGCTGAGCCGCTGCCCGGCATCCCCGTCGTCAGCCTCCAAAGCGAGGGGGTGACGCTGATCTATGGCCGCGACGAGCGGACCATCGAGGTCGCCGAGCTGCTCAAAGATCACCTCGATGTGACGGTCCTGATCAAGCAGCCGGCCGGGATCGCGCCGCCGCGAACGACTGAATACCCGGTGGTCAAAGGCACGATCCGCGCGGCCAAAGGCCATTTGGGGGCATTCGAGGTCACGGTCGACGATTTCGCCCAGCCCGCGCCCTCTTCGCGGGCGGCTCTTGCGTTTGGGCCGCCGCGCAACGGTGCGGTCTCGCGTTGCGACATCCTCCTCGACGTCTCGGGCGGAACCGCGCTGTTTCCCGCAGCCGATTTGCGCGACGGCTACGTGCGCGCCGATCCGGACGACCCGGCGGGCGTGCTGAAGGCCGTCCTCGAGGCACGCGATCTCGTCGGCGAGTTCGAGAAGCCGCGCTATATCACCTTCTCGGACGATCTGTGCGCGCACTCGCGCTCCAGGATCGTCGGCTGCACACGCTGCCTGAGCCTCTGTCCGACGGGGGCGATCGCACCTGCCGGCGATCACGTCGCCATCGATCCGCATGTGTGTGCCGGCTGCGGCCAATGTGCCGCCGTCTGCCCGACCGGCGCCGCCGCCTACGCCTTGCCCCCGACCGACGCGCTGATGCGCAAGCTGCGGACGCTGCTCGGCACCTATCGCGCGGCCGGCGGCGAGCACGCCATCGTGCTGCTGCACGACCAGGCCCACGGCGAGCCGCTGATCGATGCGCTCGCGCGGCATGGCGACGGGCTGCCCGCCAACGTGCTGCCGCTCGCCGTCAACGAGGTGACGCAGGTCGGCCTCGAGGCCATCGCGGCGGCCTTTGCTTACGGCGCCTCCGCGCTGCGGCTTCTCCTGAGGGCGAAGCCACGCCACGACGTGACGGGCCTCGCGGGGACGATCGCGCTGGCGGAGCCGATCCTCGCCGGGCTTGGCTTCGGCGCCGGCCGCGTGGCCACGATCGAAACCGACGACCCCGAGGCGCTGGGCGCGGCACTGCGGGCCATCGCGCCGATGCAAGGCGTAGAGCAGCCCGCAAGCTTCATGCCGCAAGGCCTCAAGCGCGGCGTGTTGCGCTTCGCTCTGCGCGAGCTTCACCGCGTTGCACCTAAGCCGGTCGGTGTGCTGGCGCTGCCCCAGGGCGCGCCCTTCGGCTCGGTCTCCCTCAACGTCGCGGGCTGCACGCTGTGCCTTGCCTGCGTGTCGGCGTGTCCGACCGGTGCGCTCTCCGACGACCCGGAGCGCCCCCTCCTGCGGTTCGCCGAGGATGCCTGCGTGCAGTGCGGTTTGTGCAAGTCGACCTGCCCGGAAAAGGTGATCACGCTCGAGCCGCGGCTCGACTTCACGGCGGCCACGGCGTCCGCGCGCGTCCTCAAGGAGGAGCAGCCCTTCTGCTGCATCCGCTGCGGCAAGCCGTTCGGCGTCAAGAGCACGATCGAGCGCGTCACGGCCAAACTGCAAGACAAGCATTGGATGTTCAGCGGCGCATCGAAGCGCCTCGACCTCATCAAGATGTGCGACGACTGCCGAGTGGTGGTCGTCTCGGAGCAGGATTTCGACCCTTACGGCACGCCGCGCCCGCTCGTGCGCACGAGCGAGGACTATCTTCGCGAGCGCGAGCAGCGCAAGCTGACCGAGGACGAGACCTGAGCCTCACGGCTTCTTTGTTGCTTTCTCCAGGAACCGCGTGAGCGCGGCGCGATCTTCCGGCGAGCCGATGCGCTGCTCGGGCATCTTGGTGCCCGGCGTATAGGCGGCAGGGCCGATCTCGAACAGCTTGGACACCGTCTCGGGCGTCCACACGATGTCGAGCTTCGTCAGCGCGTCGGAGAAATTGTAGCCGGGCAGCGTGGCGATCCTTCGCCCGAAAATGCCGGCCAGCGTCGGGCCGGCGCGAACGCCTTCGTCGGCGCGCAGCGTGTGACAGGCGACGCAGGCGCGATAAACGTCGGCGCCGGGATCGTCGGCGTAGGCGGCCAGCGGGTCGCCGGGCGCGCCCACCGCTACCGACCCGATGGGCTCGCCGGTGGACGCATCCCAGCGGCGGATCAGCCGGTCGGTGCCGCCCGTCAGCAACGTATGATTGTCCGGCAGGAAGGCGGCCGACCAGACGGGAAGCCCCGGCCCGACCAGCGTGCGCAGCAGCGTGCGCGATGCTCGCTCGATGATGGCGACGGAGCCGCGGATGCCGGCGGCGGCAACGAGCTTGCCGTCCCCCGAAACCACGACCGAGATGATCGGGATGCCGCCGACGTCTACCGTGCCGGCCCGCTCGCCCGCCGGCGAGAGGAAGTAGACCTTGCCGTCGCCGCCGGCGGCCACGATCTCGCCGTCCCGCGCGACCGCAACCGTGTTGAGCGGCGTCGGCAGGGTCACCACGACGGGCGAGGCAGTGCCGGACAAGGGCCAGATGCGCAGCGTGGCATCGTAGCCGACCGTGACGAGGCTGCGGCCGTCGGGCGTGAAGGCGACGCCGTTGACGTTCTGCCGATGGCCTTCGAGCGCGCGCGGCTCCCGGCCGGCCAGCGACCACACCCGCGCGGTATGATCCCACGACGCGGACGCGAGCATTGCCCCGTCGGGCGAGACGGCAAGCGCGACGACCGGCGCCTTGTGGCCTTCGAGCACAATAGAGGGCTTGGCTTCGCCCGGTTTCCAGATCGCAATGCGGGCGTCCTCGCCGCTGGTGGCCACCCGCCCATCCTTCAGGAAGACGGCCGCATTCACCGCGCCATCGTGGAAGCGCAGCACCTGGTCGGCCGCGTTGGCCCGCAGCGACCAGCGGATCGCGGAGGTGTCGAAGCTGCCGGAGATGGCGCGCGTTCCGTCGGCGGAGACCGCGAGCGCGCGCACGGGGCCGCCATGGCCGCGCAGCTGCGCGTGCGCCGGCAAGGCAGAGCACAGTGGTATCAGCAGAGCCAGGGTGATAGAACAGCGCGTCATCACGTTGCTTTTGACGGTTGTCTTGAACTTGGACGTGAACTTGTGGCTCCGCAAGAGTTTGAACAATAGAGCGAAAGAGGTCGAGAGAAAGACCATGGCCCAGAACCAGCCCTTCGAGATCCCGCAGCAGCTGCGAGAGCTTGCGGAGAGAAATGTCGAGCAGGCGCGCTCGGCGTACGGTCAATTCATGGACGCCATGGCGCAAGCGTCGGGCATGTGGTTTGCGGCGCTGCCGTTGAACGACATGACGTCCGGGTTCAAGGTGGTCCAGGAGCGGGCGACGCGCTTTGCCAAGCAAAACGCCGAGGCCTGCTTCGGCTTGGCCTCCGAGCTGGCGAATGCCAAGGACATCCAGGACGTGCTCGCCATCCAGAGCCGGTATGCGCAGACCCAGATGCAGGCTTATGCGCTGCAGGCGCAGGAGCTCGGGCGGCTCGTGGCCGAGGCCGGGCGAAGCGCGTCGCAGTTCAAAGGCTGATCTGCCGCCGGCTTTGAGCGGCGCTACGCCTTCCCGTCGATTTCTCGCACCTGCGCACCCGCGGGCTTCGCGGATGCATCTGATCCCATCAGCGCCGACTGCCGTCGCCCATGCCGGCTCCGCCAGCCTCCCTCGGTCTCGCCCGCACCGTCGTCATGGCGATCTGTGCCGAGGGCCTGCTCACGCTGATGGATGCGCTCATCAAGCTGCTGACGCCGCGCTACGCGACGCTGGAGATCGCGTTCCTGCGATACGGCTTCGGCCTCATGGGCGCCCTCGTCTATGCCGCCTGGGCCCGTCCCGGCTGGCCGACGCGCGAAGCTGCCCTGCACAACGGCCTGCGCGCGTGCCTGATCGCCGTCATCGCCACCTCGTTCTTCTTCGCGCTCGGGCGTCTGCCGCTTGCGGACGCCATTGCGCTCAGCTTCATCTCGCCGGTCTTGACGGCCCTCCTGGGAGGATTGCTGCTCGGAGAGAGGCTGGACTGGCGCATCGCCGGGGCGCTTGCCGCGGGCTTCGCCGGCATGATCCTGATCGTCGGCGGCGGCCTCGGCAGCGCCGACTACACCGATGACGTGCTGATCGGCGCGGCTGCCGTGCTGGTGTCGGCCATCGGCTACGCGCTGAACATCATCATGCTGCGCCACCGCGCCACACGCGATCCGCTGGCGCAGATCGTGCTCATCCAGAACCTGGGGCCGGCGCTGATCCTTGCCGTGCCGGGCTTGATGGTGTGGACGACGCCCACGACGCAAGACCTCGCCCTGTTTGCGCTGATCGGCGTCATCGGCGTGACGGCGCACACGATGCTGGCGCATGCCTTCGCGCGCATCGAGGCGGCGCGGCTGGCGCCCGTGCAATATTTCACGCTGGTCTGGGGGGTGCTGTTCGGCTTTGTGTTCTTTGCCGAGGTGCCGACGCTTGTCACCTGCTTGGGCGCGGGCCTGATCGTGCTGGGCACGCTCGTCACCCGGCGCCGCTGATGCCACAGCGGCGCGGATGACCCCGCATCGTGGACAACGACACCCACTCTCGGCGACTGCGCGAGACAGAGCCGGCGGTTATTCCAAGAAAATCGAAGTCGTCAGTGTGTAGTTTGACTTTTCAGTTTCGTCATCTCGTCTTTTATTCTGAGCTTTTCTTTCTTCAACTTGCTGATTTCCAAGTCGTTGGCACCGGGTCTGGAAAGTTCTTCTTCAATTTGTCGCTCCAGGGAGCGGTGCTTTTCGGAAAGCTCTGCGAGATGTGGTGCAAGCGCCATCTTGCCCTCCGTTTTCGAGTTCAAGGCGGTATAAGTGTGACATGGAAGTGACGGCTTGTCTAACGGCCGATTCGGCATGGTTGACAAAAGTTGGGGATTGTACATGCGCCGTTTTCCTTGTTGGCGCAGCAGGTTGGTCAGCGGCTTTGCACAGGCTTGCGACACTTCGCGCGCAGCGATAGTAATGTGCCAGTGCAGGCGGCTTTTTCGGCAGAGTGGCCATAGGGCCGATGCAGCGACCTGACGAGCGCGAGCTTCGTGAGCAACTGGCGCGGCTTCGAGCCGAGCACCGCGACCTGGACGCCCAGATCGTCGCGCAGGAGATATCGTCGCTGGCCGACCAGCTGCAGATCAAGCGTCTGAAGAAGCGCAAGCTGGCGCTCAAGGACCGCATCACCGCGATCGAGGATCAGCTGCTGCCCGACATCATCGCCTGAGCCCAAAGCAAAGGGGCCGGCGGGAGGCCGACCCCAATGCCTGACTGACGGACGCGGTTTGCCCAGCCGTTTTCAGCTCTGAGGCTGCGGCTGCGGCTCGGAGCCTTGCGCTGGACCTTGGCGGTCGCGCCGCTCGCGCATGAAGTCGTCGAACTCGGCGCGGTCCTTGGCCATGCGCAGGCGCTCGAGAAAGCTGCGAAATTCCTTGGCTTCGTCCTCGAGGCGGCGCAGAGCCTCCTCGCGGTACTCGTCGAAGGCGCGATTGCCGCTGGGCCGCATGCCCGCGCCACCGGCCCAGTGTCCCTGCATCCGTCGCTCCCAACGCTCGCGCCTGCGCTCCCACCGCTCAGCCGCGCGCTCGCGCCAATGCTCGATGTCGTGTCGTCCGCATCCCATCCGTCCACTCCATAAGAGATAAGCGAGGATCGCCAGGCCGATGGGCCAGAACACGATGAAGCCCAGCACCATCAGCGCAATCCACGCTGGCCTGCCGAAGTCGTCTATGCGTGCCACTACCTCAGACATCGCCATCTCACCTCCGGGTCATCTGGCTCATGTCAATGTTTATAACATTTACATAAATGGCAAGGAACGCGCCATTCGTCAAGAGGAATGTCGACCGGCGCACCGGCACGTAGGCGGGGATCGCCCTAAACGGGCGGATGCAACTGGCAACAGGTAGGCGTGCCAGAAGTCCGATCCAAGAGGTTGCCGACGAATCCTCTCAGAGAAGCGCCGCCGGCGAGCGAACCTCTGGCGTTGCGCGTGCCGGCGTCTGCCGATAACAGGGACGATCGCCCTGGCAACGGAAGCGCCCATGACTCTCGACCCGCAAACAATCCTCAACTGGAAGTTTCCCGAGATCGAGCACGCCTACACCGAGAAGGACACGATCCTCTATGCGCTGGGGCTCGGTTGCGGGTCCGAGCCCGGTGCAGCCGACGACCTCAAGTTCGTCTACGAGAGAGGTCTCCTCGCGCTGCCGACCATGGCGGTGGTGCTGGCCTATCCCGGCAACTGGCTCGAGAGCAAGCAATCCACCGCCGACTACTCCAAGGTCCTGCACGGCGAGCAGTACCTGACGCTCCACCGCCCGCTGCCGCCTTCCGGGGTCGTTGTCGGCAAGACGCGCGTCACGAACCTGCTCGACAAGGGCAAGGAGAAGGGCGCCGTCCTCTACGTCGAGCGCCGGATCGTCGACAAGGCGAGCGGGACGCCGATCGCCACCATGAGCTCGGCGGCGGTGCTGCGCGGCGACGGCGGATTTGGCGGCAAGCCCGGACCGCAGCCCGAGCCGCACAAGCTTCCCGATGGCGCGCCGGCACGACACGTCGACATCAAGACGGCGGCCAATGCCGCGCTCATCTATCGGCTGTCCGGCGACAAGAACCCGCTGCACGCCGATCCCAAGGCCGCGGCCGCCGGCGGCTTCAAGACGCCGATCCTGCACGGGCTGTGCACCTACGGCGTGGCGGGGCGCGCCATCATCAAGGCGTGCTGCGGCGGCGACCCGGCGCGGCTGACGGGCCTGCAGGTGCGCTTCTCGGCCCCCGTCTTTCCCGGCGAGACCATCCGCACCGAGATGTGGCCGGACGGCAGCCAGGTCTCCTTCCGTGCCCGCGTCGTCGAGCGCGACGTGGTCGTGCTCAACAACGGGCTGGCGAAGCTCGCCTCCTGATCGGGTTCCGAACGCGACGAGCCTGGTCAGACCATTTCGGCCTTATAGTACTTGTCGGCGAGGTGGCACCAGCCCACGCGCCATTCGATCGGGCGGCCGTCGAGGGCCTGCACGACGCGGTCGAGCACCATCACCGGGGTGTCGGGCGCGATGCCGAGCGCGTCCG
>DATEVP010000024.1:0-5558 GCA_035258465.1 Hyphomicrobiaceae bacterium | reverse complement strand
CTCGCCGTCGCGCACCCTGACGAGGATCTCGGGGCTCGAGCCGACGAGCGAGAAGCCGGCGAAGTCGAGATAGAACAGGAAGGGAGAGGGGTTGGTGCGCCTCAGCGCTCGGTAGAGGGCCAACGGTGGCAGGCTGAAGGGTGAGGAGTAGCGCTGCGAGAGCACCACCTGGAAGACGTCGCCGGCGGCAATGTACTCCTTGGCGCGCGCCACCATGGCCATGAACTCTGGAGCCGTGGTGTTGGAGACGGCCGCCGGCAAGGCGAGCTGGGCGCCGGACATGGCGGTGGCATGCGGCAGCGGCTCGTCGAGCGCGGCGACGACGGCCCGCAGGCGCTCGACGGCGGCCGTATAGGCGTCGGGTGCGCCGACGTCGGCCTGGGGGTAGACCGGCGTGACCACGATCATCTCGGCCTTCACCGAGTCGAACACGACCATGATCGTCGGGCGCACGAAGATGCTGTCGGGGACCGAGAGCGCATCGGGGTTGGGATTGGGCAGGTGCTCGATCAGGCGCACGGTGTCGTAACCCATGTAGCCCAGCACGCCGGCCGCGATCGGGGGCAGCTCGGCCGGCAGATCGATGCGCGATTGCGCCAGCAGAGCCCGCAACGATTGCAGTGTCGGCAGCTTCTCCGCCTCGAAGGCGTCGGGCGCGGTCTGCGCCTGCCGGTTGATCTCGGCCCTGTCGCCGAAGGCGCGCCAGACGACGTCGGGGGCGATGCCGATGATGGAGTAGCGCCCGCGAACCGCGCCACCCTCCACCGATTCCAGAAGACAGCTCAGCGGCCGGCCTTGGCTGAGCTTGAGCATGGCCGAGACGGGCGTCTCGAGGTCGGCGACCAGCCGCGCCCACACGACCTGAGGCTCGCCCTTGCGATAGCACGTCGTGAAGGCGGCGCGCGCAGGCAGCGCCTCGAAACCGGTAGTGGCCAGGTCGAGCTTGGTCATGGGTCTCTGCGCCCTCACTCGCTATCGGGCGCTTCTCGTTGGGTGCCCAACGTCTGCTTCAGGGCGGCCTCGTTGATCGAGACCCCGTATCGCGCCTGCAGCCCGCCGACGTACTCGGCGAGGATGTCGGTCTGCATCTGGCGCGTGAGCTCGGTCTTGAGGCGCTCCGTCTGCTCGGCTGTTGGCGCGGGCGCGGGGATGATGTCGACCACGCGCAGGATGGTGCGCCCCTTGTTGTCCGCGGTCACCGCCGAGGTGGCGGCGCCCTTCGGCAGGGTGAAGGCCTGCTGCACGGCATTCTGGGTGAGTCCTTGCGGCGAGGTGGAGCGCGTCACAGGATTGGTCTTCTCGACCTTGGAGCCGGCCTCCTTGGCGAGGGCCTCCAACGCCTCGCCGGCGGTCAGGCGCTCGGTGTACTTGGCGGCCAGCGCGGCCACCTCCTTGCGCCGCTCGGCCTCTATGAAGGCCGTCTTCACCTCGGCCGTCACGTCCTCGAAGGGTTTCTGCTTCTCGGGCGTGACGCCGAGCACGTCGATCCAGGCATAGCCGCCGTCGTCGAGCTCGGTGGCCTCCGCCTCCAGGCCCTGGGCCCCGGCGAAGGCCGCCTGTGCCACCTTCGCGGCCTGGGGCAAGTCGTTCACCGCTTTGCCGTCGGGCCCTTTACCCGTGCGGTCGATCTCGGCGACCTCACGGAAGAGCAGCTTGAATTGCTCGCCGACCTCCTTGAGTGGCTTGCCGGCCGAGCGCTCGTTCTCGACCTTCTCGTGCAGGGTCTGGATTTCCTGGGCGGCGCGCTCCTCGGCGAGCCGGTCTTTGATCTCGCTCCCGACCTCCTCGAAGGTTTTCTGCTTACCCGGCACGATCTCGCCGACCCGCAACAGCACGAGGGCGAACTGGCCCTCGACGGGCTTGGACAGCTCGTCCTTCTTGAGCGCGAAGGCGGCCTCGGCGGTCTTGGCGTCGATCATGTCTTTGCGGGCGATGAGGCCCAGATCGATGTCGCTTTCCTTGAAGCCGAGCTTGGCGACGGCGTCCTTGAAGTTCTTGGCCTTGGCGAGCTCGGCGTAGGCCTTCTCGGCTGCGGCCTTGTCCGGGAACGCTAGCTGCTGGACGCGGCGCTTCTCGGGAATGTTGTACTTTTCCTTTTCGGCCTCGTAGGCGGCTTTGACCTCGTCGTCGGCGACGGCCGTGCGCGCCTTGACGGCATCGCGGGTGAGCAGCAGGACATTGATCTTGCGCAGCTCGGGCGTGACGTACTGGCGCTTGTTCTGCTCGAAGTGCTCGCGGAGCTTGGTCTCGTCGGGCTCGGCGACCTTGACGAGCTTGTCGTAGTCGGGCGTGAAATGGGCGATGACGCGCGTCTCTTCGCGATAGCGGTGCAACAGATCGAGCACCAGCTGCGGCGGCGCCAGACCGCCGAGCAGGGTGTCGGTGAGCTGGTCGCGCACTTCCTCCTTGCGGCGGTCGTAGAGATAGCGCCCCTCCGAGTAGCCGTTCTGGCGCAGGTAGGCCTGGAAGGCGGTGCGGGAGAACTGGCCATTCGGACCGTGGAAGGCCGGATCATCCCGAATGATGTCGGCAATGCCCTGCTCGGACAGGGAAAGGTGCAGCTCCCGGGTGTGGTTGTCGATCGCCGCGGCGCCCATCAGCCGCGAGAGCGCGCGCTGCTCGATGCCGAGCAGCTTGGCCTGCTCGGCGGTGAGACGGCGGCCGAATCGGCGCGAGATCGAATCGAGCTCGTTTTGATAGGCCTGGCGGTATTCGTCGGTCGAGATCTCGATGCTGCCGACGCGCGCGACCGTGCCGGTCCCGTAGCCGCGGAAGACGTCGGCCACGCCCCAGATGGCGAAAGCGATGACCAGGAGGCCAAGCAGGATCTTGGCCAGCCAATTCACCGCGCCGCGTCGCAATGCATCGAGCATGGGCCATTTTTCCAGGTTGCGGCCCGCCGGTGCAGGCTGGGCCTCGAGATTGCCGGCACGGCCAGGGGCGCGTGTTTGCTACTTTACGCGCTTTGATGTGCACGCGCGGCATATTATGAACCCGAGAAAGGCCCGGCAAGGGAAGCCTCGTCACCCAGCGCCCGCTCGAGGCAACGCGATGAATGCGAGCGCAGCGAAGGACGCAACGATATGGCATCGCCCCATTCGCGCCTGGCGCCACTGGTGGCAGGCAACTGGAAGATGAATGGCCTCACCGCTGCGCTCCAGGAGGCGCAGCGCGTGCGGGAGCGCCTCGGCGAAGCGGGATTCGCACCGGGTGTCGAGGCAATGATCTGCCCGCCGGCGACGCTGATCGCGGAGCTGGCGCGCGAGGCGGCGGGCTCCCGGCTGATGGTGGGCGCTCAGGACTGCCACGCGGCGCCCAAGGGCGCGCACACCGGCGATATCTCGGCCGAGATGCTGAAGGATGCGGGTGCCGGCGCCGTCATCGTCGGCCACTCCGAGCGGCGCGCCGATCACGGCGAGCGCGACGGCGACGTCAAGGCGAAGGCCGCGGCCGCGCACCGCGCCGGGCTGACCGCCATCGTGTGCATCGGCGAGACGGCGGGCGAGCGGCGCGCGGGGCTCACGCTGGCTGTCGTCGGGCGTCAGCTCACGGGCTCGCTGCCGCAGAGCGCGCGGGCGGACAACACCGTCATCGCCTACGAGCCGGTGTGGGCGATCGGCTCGGGGCTCACGGCCAAGCCCGGCGATGTCGCCGAGGTGCATGGCTTTCTGCGCCGGGCGCTCGAGGAGCGGCTGGGCGCGGAGGGTGAGCGCGTGCGGGTCCTCTATGGCGGATCGGTGAAGCCCGACAATGCGCGCGAGCTGTTGGCGATCGAGAACGTCAACGGTGCGCTGGTCGGCGGGGCGAGCCTCGTCGCCGCCGATTTCCTGGCCATCATCGCTGCCTGCGGCGCTTGACCCGCCTGCCCGAAAAAAGGCTTAGTGCCGCGCCATCTCGGGACCACCGCGCGGCGATCGCCAACCGCTGCTCGCGCGCCTTCGTCGGGAAACGATGACAATAAGACAAAGCATGATCCGCCGTGGCCTCAGCCTTTGCGTGACTGCGCTGCTGCTGCAGATTGGCGCGGTCGCGGCGGCCTCGCTCGACAAGGAGACCTGCGACAAGCTCAAGGGTGAGCAGTCGCAGCTCGAAGTCGGCGGTGCGCGCGGCAACATGGCCAAGGGCCCGGAATGGGCCAAGGCCAATCTGGCGGCCGACAAGCTCGGCGAGATCAAGCGGCTGATCGAGGTGGAGGAGCTGCTGCTGTTCCGCTGTCAGGGCCGGCCGCTGGTCGTGCTGCCGGCGGAGATCGAGCTGGACCCGGCGGCAAAGGCGGGCGACACCAAAGAGGACGGCAAGGAGCCGCCGGCCAAGGACGCCAAGGCGCCGGGCGCGGAGAAGGGACCGGGCGCAGAGAAGAAGGGTGCGCCAGCGGCCAAGAAGGCGGCGGCCAAGGCCGCCAAAGTGGGAAGCCCGCCGCCCGCGAAGGCTGCCAAGGCCAAGCCCAAGGCCGATGACGCCTATCGGCCGCCCGGCACGGATCCCAGCACCGACCCCTCCGCCAAGCAGCTGGCGCCCGCCGGCAAGAATTAGGGCCTTGAAACGATCGCCGTGCGCTATCAGGGCCGACACGGTGATGCGCTGATACGTGCCCTTGAAAATCTGGCGAGGGGCGATCAGCTGGTGTAGAAAGCGGCGCGAGGCGCCCGGCAGAAAGGCCCGTCGATGACCACCGTCCTGCTCATTTTGCATCTCATGATCGCGGCCGGGCTGGTCGGCTTGGTGCTGCTGCAGCGCTCCGAAGGCGGCGCGCTCGGCATCGGCGGCGGCGGCGGCTTTATGACCGGCCGGGGCGCGTCCAACTTCCTGACCAAGACCACGGCGGGGCTTGCGGCGGCGTTCTTCGCCACCAGCCTGCTGCTGACGCTGCTGGCAACCAGGCCCACCACGTCGCGCTCGATCTTCGACACCCCGGCCTCCGCTCCGGCCAAGAGCGGGCCTGCCGCTCCGGAGTCGGCGCCGGCGTCGCAGCCGGCCCAGCCCTCCGCCCCGGCCGCACCCGCCCCGGGCCGCGGCGGCATCCTCGACAAGCTGCAGCCTGCCCAACCCAGCGGCCCGCGCGTGCCCCAGTCGAAGTAGGGGGTGGTAGGGGTCAGACCCCTCGCGCAATCGTCTTGTTTATTCGGAAGCGTCAGTGCGAGGGGTCTGACCCCCGTTATTGCCGTGGATGACTGGAAAAATTCCTCTTCGAATCAAGCGCGTTCGCTGTATTCTGCAGGTCCATGGCGCGGTACATCTTCATTACCGGCGGCGTGGTCTCCTCGCTCGGCAAGGGGTTGGCTTCGGCGGCCCTGGGGGCGCTCCTCCAGGCCCGCGGCTACTCGGTCAGGCTTCGCAAGCTCGACCCCTACCTCAACGTCGACCCCGGCACGATGAGCCCTTACCAGCACGGTGAGGTGTTCGTGACGGACGACGGCGCCGAGACGGACCTCGACCTCGGCCACTACGAGCGCTTCACCGGCGTGCCGGCGAAGAAATCCGACAACATCACCACCGGCCGCCTCTACCAGGAGATCCTCTCCCGGGAGCGGCGCGGCGACTACCTCGGCGGCACCGTG
>DATEVP010000023.1:0-3140 GCA_035258465.1 Hyphomicrobiaceae bacterium | reverse complement strand
CGGCGCCCTGCAGCGAGACGAGCAGGAAATTGGCCCCGGAGAGCTCGGCGCCGGAGAGGTCCGCGCGGTCGAGCCTGGCGCTGGTGAGGGTCGCGCCGGAGAGCCTGGCCTGGGCGAGCTGGGCGCCTTCGAGCTGGGCCTCGTCCAGCCTGGCGCCGGTGAGATCCGCGCCGGCCATGCGCGCTTCGCTTAGGCGCGCCTTGGAGAAGTTGGTGGCCCGCGCGCTCGCGCAGTTTGCGGCGCGGCGGCTGTCGGTGAGCAGCATCTCGGCCAGATCCGCGCATCCCATCCAGACGCTGCGCAGATCGGCGCCGACGAAACTCGCGCCGTCGAGGTTGGCGCCGGTCATGTCGGCCTGGTGCAGATCGGTGCGGTCGAGCCTGGCAAAGCGCAGGTCTCGGCCGCGCAGGTTGAGGGACGGCTCGCCCGGCGTCACGTCCTTGTCGACGACGAGGTCCGTGTCGGTGACGACGAGGCTGCGGCGGAAGAGGCCGAAAACCGGCTCGGTGCCCACGGGCAACGCGTAGCCGAACATTACGCCCTGCCCGTCGCCGTCGGCCTGTCGGCCGATGCCCTCACCGGGGATGGTGGCAACGAAGAGCGAGCCGGCGGCGACCGTGGCGAGCAGGCCGGCGGTCAGGAGAAAGCTGAGCGGGTGGTAGATGCTGGTGTGCAGGAGGGCTCGCAGGAAGGAGGTTTCGATGTGAAGTAAAAAGACGCCGACCAGCATCATGAAGGCGATGTCGGAGAGCAGCGCTGCGCGGTGCACCCAGGTGATGGCGGGATCGTGATAGGGCAGGAACACCACCTGCACATAGGCGAGCAGCGCCACCGGCATGACCACCAGCGTCAGCCAGGACATGGCGTGCAGCACAAAACCGACGATGGGGCTGCGCTCGGGGCCGGCCAGCGCCTGGACGAAGAAGAAGTTGTCGAGCTCGAGCCGCAGGGGGTGCGTGCGCTGATCGGTGGTCTCGAGCAGGCGCACGGCTGCGGCGAACTCCAGCGTCTTGCGCGCGACCAGCACGAGCTGGCAGATCACGCCGATATGGATGAGGACGAGCAGGATCGGCGCGAACAGGAAGAAGCGCGTCAGCTCGATCTTCACCTGCAGGATGGGGAGCGGGATGTCGCTGTTGAGCAGCAGGTCCTTGTGGGTGATGCCGGCGACCGTGACCAGCAGGTAGCTCATCAGGCCGATGTAAATGAGCCAGGCCGTGTTGGCGGAATCGCTCGAGCGGTTGACCGCTTCGAGCAGGCTGTAGGGGTTGACGGGCGTCTCGGCGTCGAGATCGACCCGGTTCATCTCGTTCATGCTGCGCACGCCCCCGGACGTCCCCCGCCCCAGGCCCAATTGCCGCGACCATAGCGGAGAAACTGTGGCGGGTTAACGCCAAGGCAGCCGCCAGGGGCCCGCTACTTTCGCAGATGCGTTAGGGATCGGCAGCGGATCTTGCCAGGGCGGTAAACACGTGCGATCGAGAACAGTCCGGCGCCGAGCGTGGCGCCGAACCGAACCGGTGTTCCTGAAATGCGCTAGTTGAGGGCCGCCACGCCGGCCAGCGAGATCACGTCGTCCTGCGTGCCGCTGCCGCCGCTCACGCCGATGGCGCCGATCACCTTGCCGCCGACCACCAATGGGTTGCCGCCGCGCGAGGCGATCATGTCGTCAAGCGTCGCCAGATAGGCGAAGAAGGGGCCCTTGCTGAGCAGCCGTTCGAGCACGAGCGTCGGGCGCCGGTAGCGCGCCGCGGCCCGCGCCTTGTGCTGCGAGATGGCAATGGAAGCGTACTGGCAGTTGTCCTGTTTCTCGAAATAGACCAAGTCACCAGACGGACCGACCACGGCGACGCACATGGCATTCCAGTTCCGCTTCTTGGCTTCTGCGATGGCGCCCGCGGCCACTTTCTTGGCGGTCTCGATGTTGATGGGCTCGCCATAGGCCGGCACGTTCAAAGCTTCCGGCAGGGTTTCGTTCGGGTTGTTCGGATCAGGCGGCACCTGAGCGAAGGCCGCAGTGCCGGTGAAGAGCGCGACGCACACAGCGCCCGCCATCAAAGTCGAACGACGCATGGAATCTCCTCCCAAGAAATTTCGTCTGAGACAACCCCGGCCGGTGCGAATGGTAGGCATTTTTCGAACGCCGCGGAAGTCCCGGCCGCAAGGAAGGGCTGTTCGTTGCTTGTCTCGGGCGGTCGAGGCCTGCACAAACCTAAACCTGCACCGAATATCCCCCGTCGACCGGAATGGCGGCGCCGGTGATGAAGTCGGAGGCGCGGCTCGCCAGGAATACGGCGATGCCGGAGAGGTCGTCGGGGGCGCCCCAGCGCCGGGCGGGCGTGCGCATCAGGACCATGCTGTTGAGGCCCGAGACCTCCTCGCGCGCCCGCTTGGTCAGGTCCGTGTCGATCCAGCCCGGCAGCACGGCATTGACCTGGATGTTGTCCTTGGCCCAGGCCACCGCCATCGACTTGGTGAGCTGCACCACGCCGCCCTTGGAGGCGCCGTAGGCGGGTGCGAACGGCGCGCCGAAGATCGACAGCATCGAGCCGATGTTGATGATCTTGCCGCCACCGGCTTTCTGCATAACGGGATAGGCAGCGTGCGAGCAGATGAACGTGCTGGTCAGGTTGACGTCGATCACCTGCCGCCACTCGGCGAGCGAGAGCTCGTGCGGCGGCTTGCGGATGTTGATGCCGGCGTTGTTGACGAGGATGTCGACGCGCCCGAGCTGCTTTTTCGCATCGTCGATCATCTTGCGGCAGGAGGCCTCGTCGGCGACGTCGACCGCGATCACCGCGGTCTTTGCCCCGAGCTTGGCGAGCTCCGCCGCGGCGGCCTCGGATTTCTTGGCGTTGCGTGCGGCGATGGCGACCGTGGCGCCGGCCTGCGCCAGCCCGCGCGCCATGCCCAGCCCGATGCCGCCGTTGCCGCCGGTGACGACCGCGACGCGGCCCGAAAGATCGAAGAGGGACATGGGGATCCTCGTGAGGAAGGAGCAGTGGGCAGTAGGCAGTCGGCAATAGCAATAGCAAACGCGGCCTACACTACTGCCTATTGCCTACTGCCGATTGCCCAATGTCACCGGCCGCCGAGAAAGCGGGCGAGCACGACGACGATGATGGCGCCGATGGTCGAGA
>DATEVP010000022.1:0-5276 GCA_035258465.1 Hyphomicrobiaceae bacterium | reverse complement strand
TTCCCTTCTGCCGGCGCGTCGAGGAAGCGCGGCGCGTGCTCGATGCCATGGCAGGCCACGGTCTGAAACGCGGCGAGAACGGTCTCGAGATCTACGTCATGTGCGAGATCCCCAACAACGTCATCCAGATCGACGCGTTTGCCGAGCTGTTCGACGGGTTTTCCATCGGTTCCAACGACCTGACCCAGCTCACCCTGGGCGTGGACCGCGATTCCGAGATCGTCGCCTTCGATTTCGACGAGCGCGACCCCGGCATGCTGGAGATGCTCAGGCTCGCCGTGCTCGGCGCCAAGCGCAACGGCCGCCACGTCGGCATCTGCGGCGAAGCGCCGGCCAACTATCCGGAAATCGCGCGCTACCTTGCCCAGCTCGGCATCGACTCGATCAGCGTCAATCCCTCGAGCATTCTGCGCACGATGGATGTGGTCGCGGACGCCGAGGCAAGCGCGCAGGCCGCCCAAACCAAGGCGGCAGAATAGCCTTCTGCATGGCGGAGACGGGTATGCCCAACAGGATCGACCTCGATGGCCGCTTCGCGGTCGTCACCGGCGGGGCCCAGGGCATCGGTCGCGCGATCAGCGAGCGCTTCCTCGACTCGGGCGCCGCCGTCGCCATCTGGGATCGCGACCGCCGGCTCGGCGAGAAGACCGTGCAGGAGCTGAAGGGCCGCGGCCGGATCGTGGCGTTCGCTGTCGATGTGGCCGACTATGCCGACGTCGAAGAGGCACGCGACGCGACCCTGGCCGCGTTCGCCCGCATCGACATTCTCGTCAACAACGCCGGGATCGGCGGGCCGACCGCCACGACCTGGGAGTATCCCCTCGACGCCTGGCGGGGCGTCATGGCCGTCAACCTCGACGGCCCGTTCCATTGCTGCCGGACCGTCATTCCGCAGATGATCGCCAACAACTACGGCCGCATCGTCAACATCGCCTCGATCGCCGGCAAGGAGGGCAATCCGAGAGCAGCCGCCTATTCGGCCTCCAAAGCCGGCCTGATCTCGTTGACCAAGTCGCTCGGCAAGGAGCTCGCGAGCTACGACATCGCCGTCAACTGCATCACGCCGTCCTCGGCCAGGACCGCGCTCCTCGAGCAGTTCTCGGACGACTTCGTCAAGGCGATGCTGGCCAAGGTCCCCCGCGGCCGGTTCGTGCGGGTCGAGGAGATCGCGGCCATGGCGGCGTTCTGCGCCTCGGCCGACTGCTCCTTCACCACCGGCGCGGTATTCGACATTTCCGGCGGACGGGCGACGTACTGATGCGGCATCCCGGAGAGTGGGCCAGGCAGCCATGAAGACGGCAACCATCGTCGGCGGCGGGGCGTTCGGGACCGCGATGGCCTGCGTGGCGCGGCGCGCGGGTCTGCAGGTCAAGATGTGGGCGCGCGAGCCCGAAGTCGTGGACTCGATCAACGCCGGGCGCGGCAACCCGATCTTCCTCCAAGGCATCCCCATCGAATCCGGGATCGCGGCGACCTTGGACCTGGGCGAAGCCGTTGGCACGGCGGATTTCATTCTTCTCGCGGTGCCATCGCAATTCCTGCGGGGCGTCGCCGACGCGATGCGTGCGGCCTTGCGGCCGGGAATACCGGTCGTGTCGTGCTCCAAGGGCATCGAGCGCGGCACCTGCGCTCTGATGCCGGAGGTGATTGCCGGGGCGCTTCCTCAGGCCCGGATCGCCGTGCTCGCCGGGCCCTCGTTCGCCAAGGAGGTCGCGCTCGGGCTGGCGACGGGCGTCACCCTGGCCAGCAGCGATCGGCCGCTGGCCGGGCAGCTGGCACAGACCCTCACCAGTGCTCGCTTCCGCGTCTATACGTCCGACGATCCGATCAGCGCCACCATCGGCGGCGCCTACAAGAACGTGCTGGCCATCGCCTGCGGCATCGCCATTGCTCGCAACATGGGCGAGAACGCGCGCGGGCTGCTGATTGCCCGCGGACTGTACGAGATGGCATGCATCGCCCGCGCCAAGGGTGGCAATCCGGTCAACCTGCTGGGCCTCGCCGGCAGCGGCGACGTCACCTTGACCTGCATGGGGACGCAGTCGCGCAATACCACCTTCGGCATTGCCCTCGGCGAGGGACGTTTCCCGGCCGACATCCTCGCCGAGCGCAAGGTCGTGACCGAGGGGGTCCACACCGCCGCATCGATCAGCGAGCTCGGCCGCCGCCTCGGCGTCGTGGTGCCGGTCGCGCGGGCGGTCGATCGGATCGTCAACCAAGGCGCTTCGATCGACCAGACATTCGCCGAGCTCTTGGCGCAGCCAACCGGCCCCGAACTCGGCGATCTCATTTAATTTCTTGGGAATCGCCGCGTCAGCCGAACAACCCGCCCACGCGCGTCCCGGCAATGCGGTTGACCACGTACAGGCTGAGCGCGCACATCGCGATCAGGATCACCCCGAGGGCGGCCGCCTGGCTCTGCGAGCCCGCTATGTAAAAGGTGAAGATGCCGAACTGCATCATTTCCCAGCCGCCCAGCGTGAGGAAGATCGTGGCCGAGGCTTCCTGGATCGAGGTCAGGAAGGAGAACAGCGCTCCGACCAGGATGCCTCTCCATACCAGGGGCACCGTGATGTCCCAGAAGGTGCGCAGCTTGGTGGCGCCGACCATCTCGGCGGCATCCTCCATCGATCTGTGTACGAGGAGCAGCGAGGAATGGCTGCCGCGCACGGTGTAGGGCAAGCGGCGAACCGCCAGGACGAGCGGCAGGATCACCCACATGCTGGTGAGCGGAAGGTCGACCAGCGGCAGAGGGAAGTTGAAGGCGCGGATGTAGGCGATGCCGATGGCCGTCCCGGGAATGGCCAGGATCAGCGTGGTCAACGCATCCATGGTGTTGCGGCCGGGCGCCCGAGTGCGTCCCAGGATCCAGGCCATGGGGACGCCGACGGCGAGGCACAGAATGACGGCGATGCCCGAGAACACGAAGGAGTTGATGATGAATTTGGGCGTTTCGACGCTCACCGTTCTGAAGAACTCGAGCGTGTAGATGACCGGGAACGGCGTGAGCGACCAGCCCCTGCCGACGGCGGCGAGCAGCACGCCCACCTGGGGGACGAACGAGATGAAGAGCAGCAGCGACAGGAAGGCTACGGCCAGCCAGCGCCTGACCGGGCTCAGCCTGCGGCGCTCGATCTTCGTATAGGCGAGCGAGCTGTAGTCCTTTACCGCCACATACTGCCGCGCCGCCAGCACGAACACGATGGCAAGGATGACGAGGAGCGCCGAGATGACGATGCCCATGCGGAAGATGCGCAGGTCGACGAACTGCACGATGTTGAGGTAGGCCTGGGGCGCCAGCAGGTCTTGCACACCAAGCACCAGCGGCGTGATGAAGTCAGCAAAGGTCCAGATGAAGACCAACAGCGCCCCTGAAACGTAGCCAGGCGTGGTCAGCGGCAATGTGATGTCCCAGAACTTCCGCCAACCTTTCGCACCCATCCCTTCGGCGGCCTCTTCCAGAGTGGGGTCGACCTTGGAAAGCGCATCGAGGACGCTGAGCGTTATCATCGGAAACAGATGCACGGTCTCGACGAGCAACACGCCGTGCGCGCCGTACATGAAGTTGATCGGCGTCTGCATGCCGAACCAATCCATCAGCAGGATGTTGACGGTGCCCGCGCGGCCGAAAATGAAGATGAATCCCAGCACGCCGACGAGCGGCGGCAGGATCAAGGGCAGCATCGTCAGATACGAGAAGAGATGGCGTCCCGGGAAATCGTAGCGGACGAGCAGAAAGGCGACCGCAATGCCGATCACCGATGTCGTGAACACCGCCGCCACGCCCAGGACCATCGATTTCCAGAACGAGCGCAAATAGAAGGAGTCGGTGAAGAATTCCTGGAAGTTGGCCAGTGTCAGCTGCCCGGCCTCGTTGGTGAAGGCGTCGTAGAATATGCGGATCAGCGGAAAGACGACGAAGACGATCAGGAATGCCCAGATGAGGCCGAACCCGATCGCCGCCGGAGTTGCGCGGGGCAATGTCATCTCCCCTCCATGATCGCTATGGTGCTGCTCACGGGGAAGCTGATCGCAACGCTGCTGCCCATCGGCAGCAGCTCGTGGTGCCAAGGGTCGCGCACATCGACCTTGAAGATCAGGCCCGGGGCCAGCTCGACGTCGTAGCGCAGCGAATTCCCGAGATAGGCGGCAAAGGTGATCCGGCCCTCGAGGCGGTTGTGCCTCTGCTCGGCCGCGCCGCCCACGGTCGCGTTCTCGGGCCGGACGCACAGGACGCAGCGGTCGCCGACATGGAACCGCTCATCGAACAGCGCCGATAGCTCGCCCACCGCCGTCTCCACCCGCAGACGGCCTTCTCGGCCGTCGACAGCCTGGACGGTGCCATCGATCAGGTTGTTGATGCCGATGAAGTCGGCAACGAAGCGGTTGGCCGGCCGCTCGTAGAGCGCCTTGGGCGGCCCGACCTGGAACACCTTGCCCTGATTGAACACCGCAATGCGATCCGATAGCGTCAGCGCTTCTTCCTGGTCGTGCGTCACGTACACCGTCGTGATGCCCAGCTCCTTCTGCAGCTTGCGAATCTCCTGTCTCACCTGCACCCGGATCTTGGCGTCGAGGTTCGACAAGGGCTCGTCGAGCAGCAGGATCTTGGGGTTCAGCACCAGCGCCCGCGCGAGCGCCACGCGCTGCTGCTGTCCGCCCGAGAGCTGGCCCGGATAGCGATTGCCGAGCCCCGTGAGCCTGACCTTTTCGAAGACCGCTTCCACCCGAGCCGAGATCTCGGCATGGCTCAGCTGGCGCAGCTTGAGGCCGTAGGCGGCGTTCTCATGCACCGTCATGTGGGGCCAGAGCGCGAAGTTCTGAAACACCATGCCGATGCCGCGCTCGTTGGGCGGCACCTGGTTGACATTCTGGCCGTCGAAACGAATGAGGCCTTCGTCCGGTGCGTAAAAGCCGGCGATCAGCCGCAACAGCGTGGTCTTGCCACAGCCCGAAGGCCCCAGGAGGGTGAACAATTCGCCCTCCTGGATCGACAAGTTCACCTCGCTCACCGCCGCCATCGACCCGAAGCGTTTGGTGACGTTTTCAATGTCGATGCGCATGGTCTAGCTCTGGGACCGCCGGCGTCTCGGCTCAGTATTTCTTCTTCAGCTCATCCCAGACCGACTCGACCTCCTTGCGGAACTGCGAGTTGACCTGCTCGTAGCGCCCCTGCGCGATGCCATCGTCGTAGATGTTGGTCACCTCGATGTCGAAGTAGGAACGGATGCCGCCCGTGAACTCGACCGACATCTCGGCAGTCGATCCGGGAGCGC
>DATEVP010000021.1:0-6147 GCA_035258465.1 Hyphomicrobiaceae bacterium | reverse complement strand
GCCGCGCGATCAACCCGCCTTCTTGATCCGGCTCTTGCTCTTGGCGCGCCGGTCAGCGGCCGGCTTCTTGGCGGATGCGCGCCCCGTGCCGGCGGTCCTTTCCTCGGCGCCGCCCTTGGCACCCTCCACGCTGCGGCGCAGTGCATCCATCAGGTTGATGACGTTGGCCTGCCGGTGTGTCGGTTGCGGCTTTACCGGCATGCCCTTCTGCTTGGAGCGGATCAGCTCGATGACGGCGTTCTCGTAGCGGTCCTGGAATTGCTCGGGCCGGAACTCGCCCGCCATCTTCTCGATGATGTGCTTGGCGAGCTCCAGCATCTCCTTGGGGATGGCGACGTCGGGTATCTCGTCGAAGTAGTTGGCCGGCGCGTGCACCTCGTTGGCGAAATGCAGGCTGGTTGCCGTAATGCCCTTGTCGCGCGGCTCGAGCATCATCAACCGCTCACGGCGAAACAGCACCACGCGCGCGAGCCCCACCATCTTCTCCATGCGCATGGCGTCGCGGATGACGGCGAATGCCTCCTCGCCCACGCGGTCGGTCGGCGTCAGGTAGTAGGGCGTTTCGAGATAGAGCTCGTCGATCTCGGCGCGCGGAACGAAGCGCTCGATATCGATCGTGTGGTTGCTCTCGATCTGTACCGCCTTGAGCTCGTCATCCTCGATCTGGATGAACTCGCCCTTGGCAACCTCGTACCCCTTGACCTGGTCCTCGGTCTCGACCGGATCGCCTGTCTGCTCGTCCACGAACTGGCGGCGGACCCGGTTGCCGGTCTCGCGGTTCAGCGTGCGAAACGAGACGCGCTCGGACGTGGTCGTCGCCGGGAACAGGGCGACCGGACAGGAGACGAGCGAGAGCTTCAGATAACCTTTCCAGTTGGGCCTGGGCGCCATAAGGGGCTCCTGATACGCGAGTTACTGTGCGGCATCATACCTCAAGAGCCGTTAATCGTCCTGCCGGCCATGGGCCGGCACGACGGTTCGGTAAACCACCCGGCGCCTGGGGTTCGAGCACCGGCTTGCGCCGAGCAGGATGTCGGCCTTGTCAGGGCTTGGCGCTTCGCGGAAGGAGATGTTCGACATAGCCTCCCACATGCTGAAGGCGGCCGCGATCTCTTCGCGAGCAGCGGAAGCCTCGATCTGGGAGTCGGCGAGGTCAGCTTCCGGCAGTTGCGCGCGCCGGGAAATTCGGCGTTGTCGCCGACGAGGCTTTAGGTGAGGCGAGGGCCCTCGAGCCTGAGGACCTTGAAGCTGGCGACATCGCTGGCCGATGCCGCGCCCCACGCGCGGCGAGCGAGCCCTGGCAACAGGGCGGCGATATGATTTTTCACGATCCCTACCCCCCGATTGTGACGGTGCTGCCGACCGTCGACTCCCGAATTTCGCAACTGCGGGAACACCCTGATGGTGCGAAGTGTTAGAAGCGGAGCATGTGCAGGTCAATGCGACGATCGCCACAGTGCAGCAAGAGATCGAGATGGTAATCCCCAAAATTCCCGGTGTGCCGTTGCTTAAGAGGTTCCAAGGCTCACTGTCACAATTGTGTGAGCGAGCTTGGGCTTTGCTGTGCGCTGGAATGATGCGCTATCATTCTTGATCATTCGCTAGGCTTTTTATTGGCCGCCCATTGGCGGCGACTTGAGGCATTGGCATGGCCAACGCGTCCCTCTCGGTCCATGCCACCACGACCGATACTAATGAAGGAGGGCGAGAAGTGGAGCGCTGAAGGTGCGCGAAGAGAGATGATCGGAATTGCTCGCTGCGGACTTGAATGCCAGCGGCACAGCGAACGGTCCGACTGCTCAACAAAGCGGCCGGGCAATCGGCGCAGGTCTGCCGTTTCAATTGCACTGCAGCTCTCCACAAGATGCGGCGCGGCCCTCCACAAAGAAGCCAGAATCAAGGCTTCGGGTGTCAAATGCGAGGGCCACTCGATTGGATAGGATCGGCGCGTCGCGTTGAGTGCGGTTGCGCATGTGCTCGTGAGACCTTCGGCTGCAAGCGCTGCCAAACGATGACGTGCGATAGCGCCAATGGGGAGGGGCAATCGCAGCTGGGGTGGACCCAACCTGCTCGGGCTAGTTTGCTAGGCAGCGTATTCCAAGCTTTTGGAAGAGGAGCGATCCGATGAATGAGATGTTTGCTCAAGGCGATCTTCTGATCGAACGGGTGGCCGACGTGGAGCCCTCCGGCGCCATGATGTCGGCCGACCAGACGGGTGCCATCGTGCTCGCGGAAGGCGAGCTCACGGGGCATCGTCACGCCATTTACGAACGCGTGACCATGTTCCGCGACGATGCGCTCGCCCGCGAGATTCCAGTCGGGCTCTATGTGGGCCACGTCAAGGTGAGCGGCGGTCCCGCCACGCTCCTGCACGAGGAGCACGCGCCGGTCTCGCTGCCGGAGGGCACCTATCGGGTTCGCCGCCAGCGCGAGCTGGAGCCGAAGGACGCGGTGCTTGTCTCTGATTGAGGTTGCCCGCCTCACCGACGCACAAAGGGCTTCACTGGACGCCTACGGTCAGCGCTGGGCACAGATCAGGCTGTCCACGTCGCCCGGCGATCGGGCGGCGGCGGAGGCCGGCGTGGCGAAGGCCTACGCAGCAGCCAGCCTCCCCCCTCCCCGCGAAATCGTATGGGCGAGCGGCCCCCGGGAAATGGCGAGCTCCTGGGTGCGCCTGCGCCAAACAGCGGGCGAGAACGTCAAATCGCTCGTCGGCGACATGGTCTGCCGCAAGGCTGAAGCCGCGGCGGACCGCGCCGTGGGACTAGGCGTGCGGCTGGCGCTGGCGGGTGAACCGAGACTGGCGCGCGTGCCGGCGTTCTGCTCCAGCATCGACGAGGCCGTGCACCGGGGTTGCGAGCGCGTGCGGCCGCCCTTGCGCCGGCGCCTCGCCGATCTGTTCACCCTGCCCAATCGGCGCAGCAGGCTCGGCTTCGCCTCGAGCAGCTTCAGCTTCCAGACCGCCGCGCTCTTGGGAGGGCTCCAGTACCTGCACGATGTGGTGGGCCTCCATCGCCAGACGGGGGGCTTGGCCGGGCTTTGGGAGATTGCCCCTCACGCCTCCTGGATGCTCCCGCACGAGCACGCTTGCTGGTTGGCCGACAAGCCGCAGCTCATCCGCCACGATGCCCGCGCGCGCCTGCATTCGGCGAAGGGCCCGGCGCTGCGCTACGGCGACGGGTGGGCGGCGTACGCCTGGAAGGGGGTGCTGGTGCCGTCGTGGATCATCGAGCGCCCCGAGCTGCTGAGCGTTCGTACCATATCGGGCGCCCACGATCCGCAGATCCGGCGCTGCATGATCGAGGTCCTCACGCCGGAGCGCTTCATCGCCGAGGGCGGCGCCTACCGCGTGTCACAAGACGAGACCGGGATACTCTGGCGGCAGCGGTGGCGCTGGGAAGCGTGGGCCGCCGTGGAGGTCGTCAACGGCTCCCCCGAAGCGGATGGAACGCGCAAGCGCTATTTCCTGCAGGTGCCCGCCAACATGCGCTCGGCGCGCGAGGCCGTGGCGTGGACGTACGGGCTGCCCGAGCAGCGCTACCGCCCCGTCGTTCGCACCTGAACGCCCGCGTCCCCGCCAGACCAAGAAGTATGAGCGATCGGGCGTCGGCTTGCTCGGGCGTTTATCGGCACCTCGTGCAATCCGTGCTATGGCGTTGCATCATTACTGGTTGCGAACGAGGAAGTGATGAGAATGGTGCTGGCCGTTGTCGCTGCGTTATCGCTCTTTGCCTGTCTTGCGGGTGAGGCCGGCGCCAAGACCCACGCAAAGAAGCACAAGCATGACGCGAAGAAGCCAGCCTCTGTGCAGGCTCATAGCTCTGCGCGATCCTACAGCCCGGACGCCTACGTCGAACGCGACGTGAACAGGCTGCCCTTCGGGTCGGCGAAATGGTGGGAGCAGATGTTTCGCGAAGGCCGCCTCGGCGGCGAAATCCCATGAGCCAGCGAAGGGTTCCGCCCTCCCTCAATCGCGAGTCACCATGACCGAAGTCCTGTTCTATCATCTCGAGCACCAGCCGCTCGAGCGCGTGCTCCCGAGCCTGGTGGAGAAGACGCTCGAGCGGGGCTGGCGCGCGGTCGTGCAGGCGGGCTCGGAGGAGCGCGTCGAGGCGCTCGACACGCTGCTGTGGACCTACCGCGAGGAAAGCTTTCTGCCGCACGGCACCAAGCGTGACGGCAATCCGGCCTCTCAACCGGTCTTTCTGACGACGGGCGAGGAGAACCCCAACGGCTCCCAGGTCCGGTTTCTCGTCGACGGTGCGGAGGCGGGCGAGCTCACGAGCTACGTGCGCGTCGTCTATCTCTTCGACGGGCGCGATACGGCGGCGGTGGCGCAGGCTCGCGAGCAGTGGAAGAGCGCGCGGCAATCGGGCAGCGACGTCACCTACTGGCAGCAATCGCCCGAGGGCCGGTGGGAGAAGAAGGCGTAGCGCGGGGGTTAGCGGTGCGTGCTTGGATCGTTACAGCGCCGTGATGCGTGTCACATTCTCACCACTGCCCTGAGCCCCCGTCGAAGGGCGGATGAGGGGCACCCTCGTGGCCACGTTTCGACAGGCCCACCGCTGTGGCTCTCACGCGGCCTGCCCCTTTGATCTGCACGCGGGAAAGGGCTACCAAGGCGAGAGTGCCCCGCGTTGCCTGAGTCCGGCTTCATGACCGACATCGCCACCCGCGTCTACAACCACACCTGGAAGATCGACCCGATCGTGCGCTCGGTGCTCGACACCGATTTTTACAAGCTGCTGATGGCGCAGACGATCTTCCGGCGGCACCGGGACACCAGAGTTACCTTCGGCATCATCAACCGCACGGTCTCCGTCAAGCTCGCCCAGCTCGTCGACATGGGCGAGCTGAAGGAGCAGCTCGACCACATCCGTACGCTCTCCCTCAGCCGCGGCGAATCCACCTGGCTGCGCGGCAACATGTTCTACGGCAAGCGGCAGATGTTCGAGCCCGACTTTATTCAATGGCTCGAGGGCTTCCGCTTCCCGCAATACCAGCTGGAGCGCGAGGGCGACCAGTACGAGCTGACCTTTGAAGGCCCCTGGATCGAAACCACCATGTGGGAGATCCCGGCGCTGGCGGTGCTGATGGAGTTGCACAGTCGCGCCGTCACCAAGGGCATGGCCAAGTTCGAGCTGCAGGTGCTCTACGCGCGCGCCATGACGCGCGTGTGGGAGAAGATCGGCCGGCTCAAGCCGCTGCCCGGCGTGCGCATCGCCGACTTCGGCACCCGCCGCCGGCACGGCTTCCTGTGGCAGGATTGGTGCGTGCAGGCCATGATCGAAGGCCTGGGCCCCGCCTTCCTCGGCACCTCCAACTGTCTCATCGCCATGCGGCGCGAGGTGGAGGCGATCGGCACCAACGCGCACGAGCTGCCGATGGTCTACTGCGCGCTCGCCAGGAACGATCGCGAGCTCGCCGAGGCGCCCTACAAGGTGCTGGCCGACTGGCAGCAGGACTACGACGGCAACCTGCGCGTCATGCTGCCCGACACCTACGGCTCGGGGGGATTTCTCGAGCACGCGCCGGATTGGGTCACGCACTGGACCGGCGTGCGCATCGATTCCGGCGATCCCATCGAGGGCGGCGACCTTGCCATCGCCTGGTGGCGGCGGCGCGGCCAGGACCCGCGCGAGAAGCTGATCATCTTCTCCGATGGCCTGGACGTGGAGGCGATCGAGCGCATCCATCGCCACTTCCAGGGCCGCGTGCGCATCGGCTACGGCTGGGGCACCCTGCTCACCAACGACTTCCGCGGCTTCGGGCCCGACGGCCGGCTCGATCCGTTCTCCATCGTCTGCAAGGTGGTGTCCGCCAACGGGCACCCGGCGGTGAAGCTCTCCGACAACCCGATGAAGGCCATGGGTCCGCCGGCCGAGGTCGCGCGCTACCGGCGCGTGTTCCAGGTCGGCGCCCAGGCGAGCCTGCCAGTGGCGGTGTGACACCCAACCGGGCGGGCGTCGCTTACCGTCCGATGACTTTCCAGTTTTGATAGAACACGTGGTTGAAGCTGCGTGAAAGCAACCTGACGATCGTGACAAAGCCACGCATCAGTCCTGGGAACGGAGACGGCCGCACGAAGTCGACAAACAGACAGTAGCGCGTCTGGTCGGTCTCGTTGAACGACTGGTGCAGCAGCGT
>DATEVP010000020.1:0-5560 GCA_035258465.1 Hyphomicrobiaceae bacterium | reverse complement strand
AAGTTCCCGGTCATTCTCTCTTCCGCCACGCCCGCGCTCGAGAGCCACGTCAACGCCCGCACCGGCCGCTACGGCTACGTGCACCTGCCCGGGCGCTACTCGGGCGCCGAGCTGCCGCAGGTGACGGCGATCGACCTGCGCCAGCATCCGCCCGAGCGCGGCAAGTGGCTCTCGCCGATCCTGGTCGAAGCCGTCACCGCGACGCTGGCGGCCAAGCAGCAGGCGCTGCTCTTCCTCAACCGCCGCGGCTACGCGCCCCTCACCCTGTGCCGCGCCTGCGGCCATCGCATCGACTGCCCGCAGTGCACGGCCTGGCTGGTCGAGCACCGCTACCGCCGGCGCCTCAACTGCCATCACTGCGGCTTCTCCCTCCCGTTGCCGGAGAAGTGCCCCAAGTGCGGCGAGCCCGACGCGCTCGTCCCCTGCGGGCCCGGCGTGGAGCGCATCGCCGAGGAGGTGGCCGAGCGCTTCCCGCAAGCGCGCGTTGCCCTCCTCTCCTCCGACCTGGTGCCCTCGCTCGTCGAGATGCGCGAGATCATCAAGACCATCGAGGCGGGCGAGGCCGACATCATCATCGGCACGCAGATGGTGGCCAAGGGCCACCACTTCCCGCAGCTCGCCACCGTCGGCGTGGTCGATGCCGACCTGGGGCTGGGCCAGGCCGACCCGCGCGCGGGCGAGCGCACCTTCCAGCTGCTGCACCAGGTGACGGGCCGCGCCGGCCGCGCGCTGGCCGCCGGCCGCGGCTTCGTGCAGACCTACATGCCCGAGCATCCGGTGATGCAGGCCATCATCTCCAGCGACCGCGAGGCCTTCCTCGAGCGCGAGATCCGCCAGCGCCAGGCGGCCACTCTGCCGCCCTATGGACGCCTCGCCGCGCTCATCGTCTCGGCGCGCTACAAGGAGCTGGCCGAGCTGTTCGTGCGCGATGTGGCCCGCCGCGCGCCGCCGGCCGAGCGCATCGAGGTGCTGGGCCCGGCCGAGGCGCCGCTCGCCGTCATCCGCGGCCGCCACCGCTTTCGCCTGCTGGTGAAGGCGCCGCGCGACCTCGACCTGCAGGCCTACCTGCGCGCCTGGCTCGGCGCCCTGCCCAAGCCGCCGAGCGACCTGCGGCTGACGGTGGATATCGATCCGTACAGCTTTCTTTGAGCGCCAGCCACGCACGCGCAGCAGATCATCAGCCAGCTTGCGCCAGGGGTCTGACGATCTCGACTGCCGCCAGGACCCTGTCGCGCGCCGATGATTTCCACCTCGCGCACAGCGCCCCCTCTGCGCCCCTTTCTCGGATCGGCCGGTACTGTATTGCCACAGCGTATTCACTCCCGGTTCATTGTCGGGACGCGAACTCTCGACAGCCAGCCTGTTCGGGCTGGTCTGATGGAGAGCTATGTCATGAAAAAACAGCTGCTGATGGGTGCGGTGCTCGGGGTCGCGCTCGGCTTCTCGGTGTCCGCGTCGAACGCCGCGCCGGCGACGAGCATGCTCGATGCGCTGAAGGCCAGTGCCGGCGAGAACGCCATCGTCGAGCAAGCGCGTCATCGCCGCCGCCACAAGGCCCGCAAGATGTGCTGGTGGGGCGACAAGTGGATGTGCAGGTACTTCTGGTAGTCGGCAAGCGGTCAATTCCGGCGGCGCTTTCACGCAAATCGCTCAGCCGGTGACAACCCCTTTGGACTCATGAAGCTCGGCGATCACGCAGCGGTCGCCGGGCTTCACGCGTGAAGAAACATCCGTGTTCCCCGTGCTTGCCGGAAATGGCGATCACCTCCGCAGTCCCGGTGAGACCAGCTGCCAAAAAAGAGAAAGCCCCGCTCCTTGCGAGTACGGGAGCGAAGCCTTGCAGACGTCTCTGGAGACAGCTCGATCCGTAGCATGAGTCTGCTGTCCTGCGACCGATGGCCGAGGACAGTCCACCAAAATCCTCTCGCTTGGCAGCCAGCCAAAGGCCCTGAACTCAGGGGACCTCCCACATCGGCAAGGTCCATCAAGCGCCCGAACGTGCGAGCTCTACGTTCTAATATCTTCGGAGTTTGCGAAGGGCCTTGCGACCGCGCAGCGTGGCGTCGGAAAGATATCCTCGAATGAGAATCGCCGCGATCGTGCCCAACCCGATCACGCACCCCAGACCGCTGATCCACGTCACGTCCCTGTCCGTGAATTGGGCAACGATTCCGCATATGAGAAAAAGGAGAAGGCTGCACAGGCTGCCCCAGGTGCCTATTTCAATCTCTATTCGTGCACGATGTCTGTAGGTTGATAGGCCCATCGCCGTCTCAGCACCAGCGAGTGCTCGATGTGGTGCTTCCTGCCACGCATGACTCCCATGCCGTCAGCAGGACCCTACAACCAAACCCGCGATCGTGCCGCTGGCGCAAGCTCGAAAGATGTTCGCAAGCGCAGCTTTAGGAGCCTGCGCGACCGCGAATCATATAGAATCACGCGCGTGTCGTTGTCGCTGCTTCAGAATTTCACTCGGCCATCGAGAGCAAGCCGATATGTTCAACAAGACCCCGCACAAGGATGGCGCTTCCCTGATCAAGGACCTGCGCCAGTCTCTTGATACGATGCTTCCCGTGAAGCAGCCGGTCTCGACACCGCGCATGGCAGGGGGCGCGCCAACCCGGTCTGTCGTAGACGCCTGCCTGGTGATCACCGGCAACCTGCAGAGTGACCGCGACGTCCAGGTCGACGGGGAGATCAACGGTGACGTCCGCTGCTCGCTGCTCGTCGTCAGCAAGGATGCAACGATCAACGGAAACGTGACCGCCGAGGAGGTGGTCGTTCGCGGCAAGGTCAAGGGCATCATCCGTGCCGACCAGGTCGTGCTGCAGGAAACCGCCCACGTCGAAAGCGAAATCTTCCACAAATCGCTCATCATCGAGCAGGGCGCCCGCTTCGACGGTCAGTCCCACCGCACGAGCCAGACTGCGAAAAAATCGACTTGGGAAGGCAACGACACGCCGGGCGAGAGTGAGCGCGCCGCCTGACAGGCCGCACTCGCTGCCGCCAGTCTAGCCGGGCGATCGGCCGGTCGCCGTCGAAGCAGACCTTCTCGGAGCTCCCGCGGACTTGCTTGGTGGAGCGGTGGAGCCGAGCGGGATCGAACCGCTGACCTCGTGAATGCCATTTCATCGGGTTCAGCGTTCGTCGAGCACGATAGGAGCGCTCAGGCGTATCGGCCTGCCGCACTTCCTCGATATAGGCATTCGCCAACTCGAGGGCGGCGATGCGTGTTTCCAGTTGTGCGACGTAGGTGGATGCGGCCGCCTCGCTCACGCCGCGATCGGACTTATCTTCCTTGTCGGCTGCGGCCTGCTGCGGCTGGCCGAGGTCGGGCGTGTCATCCATGCTGTGGAAAGTGTATCAGTTGGGAAGCGTGTTGCAGGCCGTCATCCCCACGGCTCCCATCAGACTCGAAGCATAGAATCGCCACCGCCGGCTGTGCCTAGTCCTGTGCCTAAGATTTTAGTGATTCTCGCTAAACTATTGATTTTATTGGCTGGGGTTCCTCGATACGTATCGAACCCTGTGCCTTGCGCCAAGTGCGGAATTGCGCGCAACCTTTGAGCAAATTGGGAAAGAAAGCGTAGCCGGTGGTAAGCGGTGACAAGCCGCCATGCTATCTTTCACCAAGCTCGCGAGCGAGCTCGTCGCGACAAGCCTTCTCAAGCGGCGGAAGGTCGTTGCGGACGACGTGCCAAAGCACGTCGTGAGCGATGCGATGATATTCGTGGCGCAGGATATTGCCGATGCCTGCTATTTTCGACCACGCAATTGTCGGATGGCGTGCCTTGAGATCGTCGCCAAGATGTCGGCTTGCTTCGGAAATGATCTCGATGCCGCGCTCGACCAGCCAGCGCTTGCGCTTTTCCGCTTCGAACGCCGCAAGCGCGACCCCGGTCATTTCGGCCTTAATCAGCTCGATCGCTTCAACGATGTCAGCCAGGCGAGGAGAGGAGGAGCGCTCAACCATCAAAATACCTGGAGCGCAGAGGCCTCGATGCGCTGCTTCAAGAGGGGATGAAGGCTGCGGCGCGTCGTGATATCGGCTTTGCGGCCAAGCGCGCGGGTGGCGGCCTCTTTGATATCCATCAGTTGGAATAGGCCAATAGAGCCCTCAGGATGGTCGAAGAAGAGATCAATGTCGGAGTCTTCCCGGGCCTCCCCGCGAACGACCGAGCCGAACAGGTACAAATGCTCGACGCCAAGCCGTTTCAGTTCGGCTTCGTGTTCATGGAGGCGGCGGATGGTCTCTTCGCGGGTCATGAATGATTCTACCACAGCTGGGCGCACAGGGTTCAAGGCTGCACGCTCAAAGCTGCATCGGCAGGAAAAACAGCGGTTTGTCGGTTCTGGCGCATTGCCCCCGACTTCCCGGCCATGTCCAGCGACGCGTGCAGGGAATGGCCAGGAATACTTAGGAATCCTTGGGAAGCTGGCTGGGGGACAAGGATTCGAACCTTGACTAGCGGAGTCAGAGTCCGCTGTTCTACCGTTAAACTATCCCCCACCTAGCCGGCTGAAATCGCTGGCCAATGTGGCGCGATCTTACGGATCGCATGCCGGCTTTTGCCCATCTCGCGGCGCGCGGCCTTTACATAGGCCCTGGGGCGTTCGCGGTCCAGCCCCTCGGCGCGAGCGGGCGGAGGAAAGGGCGCGGCCGAAGCGATCATAACACCGCAGATGCTGGTGCTCCTGCCGGCGCTCTGCGTGCCCTGGTCCAGGCAGGCCCGAAACGCAGCGTCAAGTCCGTTGCGGAAGGCGCCCTATAGCCTCGCCGCCTTGTAGTATCGTCCTCATGGTTCCTGCCGACGACGAGGGAAAGCTGCCATGAAGGTCACGGGCGTGGAGACGATCCGGGTTGGCGAGTTCCCCAACCTGCTCTGGGTGCAGGTGCACACCGACGAGGGCCTGACCGGGCTCGGCGAGACGTTCTACGGCCCGGAGGCGGCCGAGGCGCATATCCACGGCATCATCGCGCCAGCGCTGCTGGGCCGCGACCCGCGCAACATCGAGGGCATCCAGGGCGCGCTCACGGGCTACGTCGGCTTTGCCTCGGCGAGCGCCGAGATGCGCGGCCGCTCGGCCATCGACATCGCGCTGTGGGACATCCTCGGCCAGGCCGCGAACCTGCCGCTCTGCGACCTGCTCGGCGGCCGCGTGCGCGACCGGGTCAAGGTCTACAACACCTGCGCTGGCTACTCCTACGTGCAGACCAAGCCGACGCAGGGCACGGCCAACTTCGGCCTCGACGCGAAGAAGGGCCAGTACGAGGACCTCGACGCCTTCCTCAATCGCGCCGACGAGCTTGCGCTCTCGCTCCTCGAGCAGGGTATCGACGCCATGAAGATCTGGCCGCTCGACTACGCGGCCGAGGCCTCGCATGGGCACTGGATCTCGGCTGCGGACCTTAAGAAGGGTCTGCTGCCCTTCGAGAAGATCCGCGCCGCCTGCGGCGACCGCATGGAGGTCGCCTACGAGCTGCACTCCCTGTGGAGCCGGCCGCAGGCGATCAAGATCGCCCGCGCGCTCGAGGACTATCGCCCCATGTGGGTCGAGG
>DATEVP010000019.1:0-3717 GCA_035258465.1 Hyphomicrobiaceae bacterium | reverse complement strand
GATCCACAGCGCCGCCAGCTGGACGAATCCCGCCACGGCCACGCCCCACGCCAGAAGCTCGCCCGAGCGCGGCGTATTGGCGAGCCCGAGGCCGGCGATCAGCATGAGCGCCAGGATCAGCACCACGTTGAGCAGGATCGGCGCGGCGGCCGCCATGGTGAAGCGCCCGACCGAGTTGAGGGCGCCGGAGAGCAGCGCAACGAGGGACATGCACAGGAGATAGGGAAACGCGATGCGCGTGAGCAGCACGGCGAGATCGAACTTCTCCGGCGTATCGCTGAAGCCCGGCGCCAGGGCGTACATGAGCCAGGGCATGGCGATCTCGGCGAGCGCCGTGAGCAGCAGCAGCGCGAACAGGAGCCCGGCCAGCGCCTCCTCCGCAAACGAGCGGGCGGCCTGCGGCCCGTCCGCCTGCAGACGGCCGGCGAACATGGGTACGAACGCCGAGTTGAACGCGCCCTCGCCGAACAGGCGGCGGAACAGGTTGGGGAGGCGGAAGGCGACGAAAAATGCGTCCGCCACCGCGCCGGTGCCGAGCACGGCCGCAATCATCATGTCGCGGGCAAAGCCGAACACCCGGCTGACCATGGTCAGCCCGCCCACCGTGGCAAACGCGCGGTAGAGTTTCATCGGTTGGCAGGGGTAGCCGAGGGCGGGGTCGAGAGCAAGGCGGCGAGGTTTTTTGCGGGGGCTGTCTGCACCGTGCCAGCGGTTCAGCTTACAGTCCAAGGGTCGTTTGGGCCCACTTGAGAACGACATCTCCATTCAAGAAATCGATTATGGTCTGCTCCACGGCGGCTGGCCGATCGTGGCTGACAATAGCGGTGCCGACGATCGCGTCGCAGCGGTCGTTGAAGGCAAGTATCAGAGCGGACTTCCCGTCCGGCGAAGCGCCCGCGACGGAATAGGACCGGCTGCGGCCCTTCATCCACGCGACCGTAATCGGCCAGCCTGGGCCATCGGCTGAATGCTTGCCGCCGAGGAGATGTAGGTCCGCCAGGCGTTCCAGCTCCTCATCGTCGGCGACGCCGGTCGTGCAATTGCAAAATCCGATCTTCGCGCGCAGGTACAGCGTGACCTCGCCCCCGCAATCGGCTGTCCTGCATTTGAACGCCTTGCCAGCGCTCCACACATCGGCTGGAAGCAGCCACTTCACCTCCACCCAGGTGGGACGGATATCGCCAACCGCGGCGTGGCCGCCGCTGCGGTCTCCGGCGGCCAGAAACGCGACGATGCCGGCCGTCGCGGCGAGACCCAGCACGGCGCCCACGCCAAAAGCAAGGCTTCTGGGAAACGCTGTCGGCAGCCGTTCGAATGCAGGCACTTCCCAGCTCTTGGCTAATTCTTCGCCAGAAACTGCCGCGCGATCACCAACTCGCGGCGGTCGGTGCCGGAGCCGCCGGCGAGCGTGACCAGCTTCTGGTAGAGGGCCTTCGTCTTCGCTTTGTCCCCCAGTTTTTCCGCCGACTGGGCAGCTCCAGCAAGACCGTTGTAGCGGTTGGGCTCCTTGGCCATGGTGGCCTCGAAGGCGGCGAGGGCTTCCTTGGCCATGCCGCGCTCGAGCAGCATGGCGCCATAAAGCTCGCGCGCGGGCGCCAGCGGGCCGGGCGTGACGGGATGCTTCTCGGTCTTGTCCTCCGCATCGGCGGCGGCGCTCATGGCCTTGAGCGCATCGGCGTGCTTGCCCTCGGCGTTGAGCACCCACGCGGCTGCAACCTGGCGCTGGATGTCGACCACCTCCGACCAGTAGGCATCCTTGGCCTCGCGCAGCTTGTCACGCAGCCCGGCGAGCTTGGCGGTGTCGGCCTGGGCGGCGTCCGGCTTGCCGGAGCGCGCGGCCCCGAGCGCACGCGCAAAGTGCGTCACCGCATCGACATATGCGAACTGGCTCGGCTTGACCTGCAGCTCCGCTGCTCCCTTCCAATCGCCGCGCTCTACCGCGTAGCGCGCATTGCTGGCGGCCGACGCATAGAATCCGCCGAAGCGCTTGTAGCCGGAAACCGCGGTCATCTCGTCGACGATGGCACGCGCGTTCTTGTCGTCGGCGAGCTGAAGATAGGCATAGACCAGATAGTCCTGGCCGTGCATCTGGTCGTCCCATTCCTTATCCAGCTTGGCTGCGCGCGCCGAGGCGAGGTTGGACGTAATCGACTCCTTCCAATAGCCCACGCGCGTGAAGATGTGCGAGGGCATGTGCTGCGCGTGCGGCGCAGCCGGCGCGATCTCGGCATAGCGCTTGGCAGCGTCGAGACCCTTTTCGGCGATCGGCGGATAGTCGTGGAGATGGATGAGGTAGTGAGTGACGCCGGGATGCCGCGGCTGGCGCTCGAGGATCGGCTTCAGAATCGCCGCCCCCTTGAGCTGGTTGGCATAGGTCTTGTCGGCGGGAGAGGCCGCGACGTTGAGCGTGATGGCGTAAGCGATCTGGGCCTCGTCGTCCTTGGGATAGCGCCGCGCCAGCGCCTCTATCGCCTTGAGATAGGCCTGCACGCGCGCGCGATGATCGATTTTGTCGTAGTCGGTATAGAAAACGAGCAGGGCATCGATGTAGTCACGCTCGCGCTCGGTGGCGGCGCCGAGCGCCTTGCCCTTCTGCAGGGCGGCGAGGCCGAGCGGGAGGTTCTCCACCGGCGGCGGAGAGTGGGGGTTGTAGAGCAAGCTGAGCGCGACGCCCCAATGGGCGATGGCGCACTTGGCATCGGCCTTCAGCGCTTCCTCGAAGATTTCTTGCGATTGGCGATACCAGAATGAGTGCTGATAGCGCATCGCGCGGTCGAATCGCCGCTGAGCGATCTCGTTGCACGACGTGTCGAAGTGGACCGCGCCGAGCTGCTTGTCGCTGGCGTCCTGCGCGAGAACGGCCGGTATGGAGAATCCCGCCTGAAGGGCGAGACCCAGCATGCAGAATGTACGCCTCATGGGGGGTCCTTTCCTGCCTGCATTGTGTGGGAATAGGAAGTGTGCACCCTTATGAAGTCGCCCGCAAGAGCAATCGGCAAACGGATTTTGAGAGCTTTGCACGAGTAGTTGCGACGCTTCCAGCGTCAAGCGGCCCGGCCGCCCAACCCGAGAGCGCAGTCCGCCTCAGGCCACGGTGCCCATGCCGATGCGGCCGAAGCCCGGCAGCTTGAGAGCGGGGCGGCGGATGTCGATGCCGGCGACCACGCCGAGGATGTTGATCTCCACGCCCTCCACCCATCCGATCGTGATGCCGAACAGGCCGCCGAAAACGAGCTGCACGCCGGTGCCGCTGGGGGTGAGGCCGAACAGGCGCGAGTCGACGCGCCAGTCCTTGCCGATTGCCGTGGGCGGCAGGGCGATGCCGGCCTCGGGAATGGCGGACAGCACGTAGGCGACGAACGAGTTGGAGTTGGGGCCCGGCCAGACCGTGTAGTCGCCCGACGCGCTGTAGGGGTAGCGGGCGACCGCGGCGCGGACCTTGGGGATCAGCGCCTCCGCCGCCGGGCCTTCGATGGCGCCCGCCAGCCTGGGCATATGGCCATACCAGCGCGCATCGGGCGCCCAGTTGTTGATCTTGACCGGCCGGCCCCAGGCGACCTTGTCGAAGCGCGTGTAGGAGGAGGCGCCCTTCTCCTTGACCACGATCCAGCTGTGATGCGCGAACACGCCCTTCCAGCGGCCGGTGCGCGCGGCGTAGACGTGCACGATCGCCTCCGGCTTGGCGCGCGGGGAGGGGAGCAGGCGCGCGCTCGACCA
>DATEVP010000018.1:0-2099 GCA_035258465.1 Hyphomicrobiaceae bacterium | reverse complement strand
AAAAAGGTGGCAATGGCCGCGTCGAAAGACTGATCCGGAAATTCGAGCTGGGTCACATCCATTTGGCGCAACTGCACGTCAGCACCGAGCGAAAGGCGCCTACGCTCTGCCCGGGCTAGCATGGCTGCACTTATGTCGATTCCGACGACTTCGGCCCCGGGAGGATAAAATGGAATGTTGCGACCCGTTCCGACACCCGCATCTAAGATCCGCCCCGTGAGCCCTTGGAAGAGTAGCGGCCTTATTTTGCGATAGCGGCGAAACTCGAACGGGAGATCGAGCAGATCGTAGAACGGTGCGATCCGCTCATATCGGCCTAGATTTGATGTCTGCCGATGGAGGACTTGCCTGAAAGGGCGCCTCTTGGATGAGCGATCGGCCGCCATCTTAGGGCAGCCGCCCTTGGGAGCTGACGGAGACCAAATTCGGCTTGTGCAAAGGTGCCGCGGGGACCAGCTCGACTTGCAGGCGTGGGCGAAGCAGCATGGGCGCGTATTCTAAGAGGAAGAGTGCGAAGGCCGCGCTCCAAGCCGCCCCCGCAGTCCCAATCATGATCATGTAGGCCTGTGGAAGGAAACCGGCGCCAATGCGCAACAGCGCGGCGGCCGTCATGGCGCCGTAGATCGCCACGGTTACGGGAGACGCCGCAAGCTCGCGCCCAGTGTGTCCGCTCGTCGCCCGCGTCATCACGCCGAGCGTCATCAGGCCGATGGCGCCCACGGTCCAGGCGTGGAGGGCGGCGGTGCCGGCAAGGCTCCCCGGCACGAGGACGGCGAGGGCGCCGAGCAGGAAGCCTAACGGAACGAAACCGTAGCCCACGTGGAGCACGAGCAGCAGCGGTTCACGCCAGGTGCGGAGGCCCTCCCAACGCCATAGACGCACGCCGAGCGCTGCCGCTGCGGCGAGGAAGAAAAGCGCGGTCACTGTCGCTCCAGGAAAGGCAACCCAGGCAACAAGAGCGAGCCCTGAAGCGAGCAAAGCGAGTATGTCGGCAAGGCCGAAGGAAGCCGGAAGGACGGGGGACCCTGCTCGGAGCAGCCAGTTATGGGTGAAGCTCGGCGTAATGCGGCCGCCGATCAGCACGATCAGCGCCACAAACCCCGCGACGCCGGCGCGAAGGCCAAAATCGGGAGTGCCGGCAATGAGCACCTCGACGTTAAAGGCGATATCCGCTGCCGCAAGCAGGCTAACAATGATGAGCGGTTTTAGATTGCGCCAATTGCGCCCCACGACGATCTCTCGGGCCATGACCACGAGGAGGCAGGGGAGGAACGCACTGTCGATCAGGACCGCAGGAAGCGCACCTATGACGCCGATGGCGAGAAAGGCGAGCCGGCCCAGGCACCAGAGCGCGAAAAGCAGCGCGAGCCGCCAGCCCGCGACCGGCAGCCGCCCGGTCCAGCTCGGCACCGCCGTGAGCAGGAAGCCGGCCACCACGCCCGACGCATAGCCGAACAGCATCTCGTGCCCGTGCCAGGCAAGCGCGCCATAACCGGGCGCAAGCTCCCATAAGCCCGCGAGCGACCCCATCAGAAGAATGAGCGCGGCGAGCGCCCAGATGGCGGCACCGAGAAAGAATGGCCGGAAGCCATAGCTAAAGAGTGGAATGGCAGCGCCCTCGGCGAGGCTCATGCGGCTGTTCGTTGTGATGTTGTGCGCGTTCCGCTGCATGGCCGCCGGTCGGAGGTTTCTGCTTCCCTCAAGCTTTACACCGCCGTGCCAGAACCGAGCTTGACGCAGCGCAAAGACCTGCCGTCGTCAGGATGGGATTTGCGCCGCTCTCAACGCCCGCAAGCCGCCTCCTCGGCGATGCGGGACAGGCGCTCGAGATCGCAGACGATAACCTTCTGGCGGCCGACAACAACAAGGCCGGCATTTTCCCAAGCACTCAGCACCCGGCTCACCGAATGCAAGGTCGTCCCCGACACTTCCGCGATCTCCTGGCGGGTGATGGGAAAATCCACGAGGACCCCCTCTTCGACCTTGCGCCCCGATTGACTCACGAGCCGGAGCACTGCGTGGGCCACGCGATGCTCCACGTCTTGAGTCGCCATCTCCTTCAGCCTGGTATGGGCCTCCTCAATGCGCCGCCCCATCAT
>DATEVP010000017.1:0-6117 GCA_035258465.1 Hyphomicrobiaceae bacterium | reverse complement strand
CGGCGGATCGCCGCGCAGGGCAACGATGTGGTTGACCCCTGCCGCCTTGTAGGCGCGCGCCACCTCATCGACTTGGGCGGTGGTCGCCTCGACGCAGGTCAGGTGGGCCGCGGGCACGAGGCACGTCTCGCGCACGAGCTTCACCACGGTATTGTGCGTGCGCTCGCGCGTGGAGCCGCCCGCGCCGTAGGTAACCGAGACGAAGCGCGGCCTGAGCGGCTCGAGCCGGCGGATCGCCGCCCAAAGGGCCTCCTCCATCTTCTCCGTCTTGGGCGGGAAGAACTCGAAGGAGACATTGATGTCGCCGTCACCGACCAGGCGGCTGCGGCGCTCTTTGAGCCCGTCCATCTACGCCGTCCGCTCCAGCTTGCGTCGACTCGCGGTGCCAGCCTCCGCAGGGGCAGCCTTGGCCCGGCCAGCCAGCCATACCGAAACCGTAAGCTTCGCGGCGTCGGCGGCGCCGCCGCCCGGCGCAAGATCGCGACGATCGAGCAGCTCGAGACCGCTGTCGGCGACCCATTGGGCGATCTGCTGGCCGGCAAAGCCGAGGCGCTCGTGGGCATACTGCTCGCGCAGGAACTCCAGCTGATGGGGGGCGAAATCGACGATCAGGAGGCGGCCGCCGGGTGCCAACACGCGCGCGGCCTCCCGCACCGCGCCCTGCGGATCGCTCAAGAAGTGCAGAACTTGATGCATCACGACCGCGTCCGCCGAGAGATCAGCGAGCGGCAGATCGTAGATGTCGCCTTGCCTAACCTGCACCTGCGTGAGACCGGCGCGCTCGAGCTTGGCGCGCGCATAGGCGAGCATGGCCGCGCTGAGATCAATGCCGATGGCGCGCCGATACCGGCCGGCGAACAGCTCGAGCATGCGCGCGGTCCCGGTGCCGAGGTCGACGAGGAGATCGAACGGGCCGGGGCCAAGCACCTCGGATACGGCGGCCTCCACGTCGGCCTCGGCCACGTGCAGCGCGCGGATGCTGTCCCAATCACTGGCATGCGTCTGGAAATAGGTCTGCGCCGCCGCCCCGCGCTCGTCGCGCAACGCCTCGGCGCGCCGCCGGTCGCGCAGGATGACGGCGTCGGCGCGGTCGACGGCGTCGAGCACGGTGCGCGCCAGAGCGTCGCCCCCGACCGCCTCCGCCAGGCGGAAATAGGCCCAGCTGCCTTCCGCCGCCCGCTCCACCAGGCCGGCTTCGGCCAGCAGCTTGAGGTGCCGGCTGATGCGCGGCTGGCTCTGCCCCAGGATGCGCGTGAGGTCCTTGACACTGAGCTCGCCCGAGGCGAGCAGCACCAGCAGCCGCAGCCGCGTCGGCTCGGCAATCGCCTTCAGCACGTCGATCGAGGTCTGCAGCGGCAGACGCGCGGGACCGTCCATGGCGGCGAATGATATAAAGATATCTATATATGTCAAGAGCGGGGTTGCCGCCTGCAGTTGTCCTGATTTGCGACCAAACCAGGGGCATGTTCGGCTCGGCCATACAAAAAATGTGCTTCCCAGGGAATAACTGCTCGACGCCCGCGTTGTATTGGCGTTCACCCGGCCAATTACCCCGCGCCACGGGTGAACCGTGATGGTGGCCATAGCCCTCTGTGGCCACCTTTTTCGTTGTCCTCCACGAGGCGCGCCAAGGCGCCCCCAGTCTTCCGGCCCAGCATCCAGCATTAAGCCGACCGTAACCTACATCCTTTACCAATCTACTCCGGACCAAACTTCCCCTTTCCCGGAGATCCTTCATGCCGCCGCAGGCCGTGCTCGATATCGTTGCGTGTGACCCTCCCTTCGACCGGCTGCCGCTCACCATCGAACAGAAGTCGTCGCGGATCTCGGCCATCATCATGCTGATGCTGCTGGTGCCGGCCCTGCTCGTCGTGCTCGTGCCGACCGGCTTGCTCGTGGCGTATGCGTCCTCCTCGTTGGGCGTGGCCGCTGACCATCCGGGCGCCGCGGCGCAGGTGCTGGTCGGGATCGGCCTGTGGACCGCGCTGTTCGTGCCGCCGGCCAAGCGCATCGTCCAGCGCTTCGGCACCGTGCGAAGAATTCAAGTCGATACGGGCGCCGTTACCATCGGTGAGCGCGGGCTTTTCGGCTCGCGCCGGTGGTCCACGCCGCTGTCGGAGTACATCGGCATCACGCGCCACCTTCGCTCGACATTGTCGGGTTTGCGCCACGAGCTGATCCTGGTGCACGGCGAGCCGCGCAAGTCCGTGCTCCTGCACAGCGGCGATCTCGCCTCGCCGCCGACCATCGAGCAGGCGACCGGACTGTTGGGGCTCCCGGAAATCCAGGCGCGCGAGCTCTACAGGCGGCGGACGTTGCCCAGAGCACCTGCGGCAGTGCCTGCATTCGCGCGCCACGCCTGATCGCCAGAACCGTCCCCTCCACGTTCATTGCGCTGGTCGAGCTTCCCACAGTTGTTGCGTGGACGCCCGCTTGAATTGGGCAAACTCGGGTCGGAATAGCGCCCGCAATTTGTCGTGCGAGGCTCCGATGTTTTTACCCTCACGCGATCGTTACGCGGGCGGTCGCCGGCTCCCCTGAGCAGCAGTGATCCGCGGCTCTCCGCTGGGAACCCCGTGCGCCCCGAGGGGTTGTCCCGTCAGCGACAACACCGCCTTTTTTCCTGCTTTTGCCACACTCTGGGCGCGTCGATACCTTAGGCGACCTCAAGGTCCGTTAAGTGCTTTGACGGACCAAGCTGTTCGTGATCAAAACGGGACGCGATCATGCGAGGGGGCTCGAGGGCGCTGGCCTTCCTCGCGTTTCGAGCAAAACGAGGGACAAGCAGCGCATGAGCAAAGTCGCAGCATTTCCCCGAGGCGCTGCGCGGCCTTCCAAACCGGTGGGCTTCCGCGCTTGCGGCATCGTGGCGGGCTTGGCCGCCTTGTGGATGTGTGTTGCCGCCGCCGTGCCGGCGCGGGCGTCCGACCCGGCGGTCGTTTACATGGCCCAGGTCGGGCGGGACCTGATGGCGGCCGCGCGCACGCGCTCGCCGGGCGTGATGGCCAACGTCATCAACCGCCATGCCGACGTGCGGGTGATCGGCAATTACTCGCTGGGCGAATACCGCGCCAAGCTATCCGAGGCGGAACGGCCGGCGTATCTCGCAGGCATGGTCCGCTTCATCTCGCGGTATGCGGCAACCGAGGCGCCGAAGTACCCCGTCGCCCGCGTCGAATGGTCCAACCAGAGCATGCGCGGCTCTAGCGGCGTGACGGTCGACAGCAAGGTCGTGCTCTCCGACGGAACCGCCTACGATGTGCGCTGGCTGCTCGGCAAGTACGGCAGCACCTACAAGGTGCGCGATGCCATGGTGCTGGGCTTCTGGATGACCCCGTTCCTCAAGAAGCTGTTTGAGGATTACATCGCCCAGAACGGCGGCAACCCGCGCGCGCTCACGGCGGCCTTGAACCGCTGAGCGTCGGGCTCGGCCCTATTTGCGCGCCGCGCCGACCCACATCGTGCTGCCGGCCTTGGCGCGTGGATCCCGCGGCCGCCAGCTGCCTCGCTCGACCTCGGCCAGGAACCGCTCGATCAGCTGATTGAAGAGCGCCGGCTCCTCCAGGTTGATCAGGTGGCGGGAGCCTTGCAGGAATCCAAGCCGTGCCGGGTTGGGTGCGGCCCAACAATCAGCAAGAGCCACCGCGCCATTCGACGCGACAGAGTTCCCACGCTGAGCTGAGATGTCCAGCCTGCACTCGTTCACCAGAGACAACGAGCGCCCAACCCCACCAGCCCTTTGTCGGCGGTGACCAAAGTCAATTCTTCGAGCAGCGCCTGCGCAGTCAACAATCGATCGAACGGATCTCTATGGCTCGACTGTAACAAGCCCGCATGGCGAACGTGCGCGATATCGATCGGCAGGACTCTGAAGCCTTCGGCCGCTACCTCACGCTCGAAGTTGTTGATCAAGTCCGCTGCCTCCGGCCACTTGCCGCTGCCCACTTTGATGGCGATTTCCCATGCCGTCGCGACGCTAACATGCACGCCGTCAGCTTCACCTTCGATAGCTTGTCGCGCCTCGGAGCTGAGTTGCCGATCGTTCGTCAGCCACCAGAATAGGGCGTGGGTATCGAGCAGCGTCCTCGATCGGCTTCACCGTACCAAAGTTTGAGCTCTTCCTCGGTCATGGGCTCGAACAAGCGGGCCGGCACGGTCAACTTGCCCTTCAGCCGCCCGGGGCGGCGGACGGGGCGGGTGTCATCGCCCGCAGCTTTGCCGCCTGCCACGGGGAGGAGCCGCACGGTGCCGAGCTCGGGGGCCGAGATGCGCACCTCCTCACCGCGTGATGCACGGGCTATGAGCTCCTCCAGGTGGTCCTTGGCGTGGGCGAGGCTTACGTCTTCCATGGGCTTTCTCCAGCGGGACACATCCTAGCATCTTTGCCGGATGCAGGCGAACCCGCCTAACGCCGCTCGAAGCGCTTGAACTTGATGCGGTGGGGCTCGACGGCGGCGTCGCCGAGGCGGCGCTTCTTGTCCTCCTCGTAGTCGGCGAAGTTGCCCTCGAACCACTCCACGTGGCTGTCGCCCTCGAACGCTAGAATGTGCGTCGCCATGCGGTCGAGGAAGAAGCGGTCGTGGGTGATGATCACGGCGCACCCGGCGAAATCCTCCAGCGCCGCCTCCAGCGCGGACAGCGTCTCGGTGTCGAGGTCGTTGGTGGGCTCGTCGAGCAGCAGCAGGTTGCCGCCTTCCTTGAGCAGCTTGGCGAGGTGCACGCGGTTCCTCTCGCCGCCCGAGAGCAGCCCGACCTTCTTTTGCTGGTCCGGCCCCTTGAAGTTGAACCAGCTCACGTAGGCGCGGGAGTTCACCTCCATTTTGTCGCCGAGCTTCATGATGTCGAGCCCGCCCGACACCTCCTCCCACACGGTCTTCTTGTCCTGGAGGTGGTCGCGGCTCTGGTCGACATAGGCGAGCTTGACGGTGTCGCCGAGCCGGATGGCGCCGGCGTCGGGCTTCTCCTGCCCTGTCACCATCTTGAACAGCGTGGTCTTGCCGGCGCCGTTGGGCCCGATGACGCCGACGATGCCGCCGGGGGGCAGCTTGAAGGACAGATTGTCGATCAGCAGCTTGTCGCCGAAGGCCTTCGACAGGCCCTCCACCTCCACCACCATGTCGCCGAGCCTCGGTCCCGGCGGGATCTGGATCTGCGCCTTGCCGGTCTCCTGCCGCCCGGCTTCCTCGGCGAGCTTGTCGTAGGCTTGAATACGCGCCTTGGATTTGGCCTGGCGCGCCTTGGGCGAGGCGCGGATCCATTCCAGCTCGCGCCTGAGCGTGCGCTGCTTGGCCTCCTCCTGGCCCTTCTCGACCTCGAGGCGCTTGGCCTTCTGCTCGAGCCAGCTCGAGTAGTTCCCCTTGTAGGGGACGCCGTGGCCGCGATCGAGCTCCAGCGTCCACTCGGTGATGTTGTCGAGAAAGTAGCGGTCGTGGGTGACCAGCATGATGCAGCCGGCATAGGCCTTCAGATAGCGCTCGAGCCAAGCGACGGACTCCGCATCGAGGTGGTTGGTCGGCTCGTCGAGCAGCAGGATGTCGGGCTTGGCGAGCAAGAGCTTGGTGAGCGCCACGCGCCGTTTCTCGCCGCCGGAGAGTTTGCTCACGTCGGCATCGCCGGGCGGGCAGCGGAGCGCGTCGAGCGCCTGCTCCACCTGCGCGTCCAAGTCCCAGAGGCCCTGCGCCTCGATCTCGTCCTGGAGCTTGGCCATCTCCTCGGCCGTCTCGTCGGAATAGTTGGCCGCGATCTCATTGTAGCGGTCGACCAGCGCCTTCTTCTCCGCCACGCCCTCCATGGCGTTGCCGAGCACGTCCTTGGAGGGATCGAGCTGCGGCTCCTGCGACAGGTAGCCAACGCGCACGCCCTCTGCCGCCCAGGCCTCGCCGGTGAATTCCTCGAGCTCGCGCGCCATGATCTTCAGCAGCGTCGATTTTCCGGCCCCGTTGAGGCCCACGACGCCGATCTTCGCGCCGGGGAAGAACGACAGCGAGATGTCCTTCAGAACCTGCTTGCCCCCCGGATAGGTCTTGGAGAGGCGGTGCATGTGATAGACGTGTTGGGGGTTCGCCACCGGCGCGTCCTCGGTTTGCTGATCGATGTGGGAGTTGCGCGCCTTTTAGC
>DATEVP010000016.1:0-6829 GCA_035258465.1 Hyphomicrobiaceae bacterium | reverse complement strand
CCAGGCGCTGCGCGGCTGCGCCAGCAGATGCAGGTAGCTCGCCGCGATGGCGTCGGGATCGAGCAGCGAGTCGGGCTGGTCGGACGGCTCGACACGGCGCGCACTCCTGATGCCGCCGTCGATCACGACATGCGCGACGTGGATGCCCTGCGGCTGCAATTCGCGCGCCATGCTCTGCGCCAGGCCGCGCAGCGCGAACTTGCCCATGGCGAACGGCGCCGACTGCGCATAGCCCTTCACGCTGGCCGAGGCGCCGGTGAAGAAGATCGCGCCCTGGCCGCGCGCCACCATGCGCCTGGCCGCCTGCTGGCCGACGAGGAAGCCGCCGTAGGCGGAGACCTCGTTCGAGCGCTTCACCTCGGCGGGATCGAGGTCGAGGAAGGGCCCGCGCGTGCGGTAGCTGGCGTTGTAGAGCACCACGTCGAGCGGGCCCAAGACGCGGTCGGCTTCGGCGAACAGCGCGGCAACCGCCTCGGGGTTGGTCGCATCGGCGGCGATGAGCACGGCCCCGGTCTCCTTGGCGAGGCCGGCAAGCTTGTCGGTCGTGCGCGCGGCCAGGCCTATCCTGTAGCCGTCGCGATGCAGCGCGCGGGCAAACGCCGCGCTGATGCCCGATCCCGTGCCGACGATGAGGGCGGTCTTGGTCATGCTCGTTCTCCCACGCTATGTTCTTGTCATACCGGCGCTTGTCGCCGGTATCCAGCCCTCGACGGACGCCGGAGTGTGCGGTGCGATGGATCCCGGGCACAAGGCCCGGGATGACCTACTCCACCGGCGTCAGCGTGTAGCCGGCCTCGCGGAACAGGGCCACCAGCCCCTGCTTGCCCGGCAGGTGCAGGGCGCCGACGGCGATGAGCACGCCACCCTCCGCCAGCGCGGGAAGCGCCTTGTCACGCATGCCGAGGTTGCGGGAGAAGACGAGGCTCTGCTCGGCCGAATCGAAGGCATGCGGCGACACGCCCGACCGCTCGGCCAGCGCCAGCTGGAACGGCCACACCGCCCCGAGCTGCCGGCCGAGATAGAGCTGCACCGTGGTCTCGACCACGTCGTCGATGCGGTCGTAGGTGCGCAGGCTGGCTTTGAGCATCTCGACCTGATCGGCCTCCGGCACGACGGCCATGGCGCGGAACTGCTGCTCCAGGCTTTCCAGGCCGATGACACTGACGCCGCGCGCGCTCGCGTCCTTCGCCAGACGCGCATCGAGCGGCAGCAGCCCTTCGCCGGCGCGGCGGCGCTCGCAATCCGATAGCGCCAGCATCAGCGCCGCTACCCAGGGCCGGAAGCCGCCGGCGGCCTGGGCAGGAAACCCGGAGCGCTGCAAGACGCCGGCCACCTTTGCGTACTCGGCTTCGCTCAGGAGCTGCTCGAGCCGGCGGCCGTCGGTGAACATCATCAGCTCGCGCGTCTTCGCGAAGGCCTTCATGAAGCTCGCGCTGGAAAGGTCGCCCACCTCGAGGATCAGCTGGCGCGCGCCCTTGAAGGCCGCCGCGACGCCCGGCGACAGCGCGTTGATGCGGTCGTCGGTCAGATGCATGGTGCCGAACAGGTATGAGGCGGGCGTGCCGGCGCGCTCGATCTTCCACAGCAGCGCGTTGGCATTTTCCGTCGCCCCCGCCGCCGCCATGATGCGGGCATGGGCCGGCGCGTCCGCGTCCTTCATTTCCTCGAGCATGTTCTTGCCGCTGCAGCCGGCCGTCTGCGCGCCAAGACCCGCGGCATGAGCGATCAGCAGTGCCGCAGCCAGGAGAATGGTTCGTATCAGGGCCAAGCGGAGCTCCGTTCTGGAAAACCGGTGGTCAGCCGAGGTTGGCCTGAGCGCAAGGCAGGGGTGTGGCCGACGCATCAGGCGCGGGGATGGGCCGCATCGTAGACGGCGAGCAGCCGCTCGCGATCCACCTCCGTGTAGACCTGGGTGGTGGACAGGCTGGCGTGGCCCAGCAGCTCCTGGATCTGCCGCAGGTCCGCGCCGGCGGAGAGGAGATGCGTGGCAAACGAGTGCCGCAGCGCGTGCGGCGTCGCCGTTGCGGGCAGCTCGAGCGCCTCCCGCAGCCGCTCCATCGCCAGCTGGACGATGCGCGGACTGAGGCGGCCGCCCTTGACGCCGACGAACAGCGGCCCATCCGGTTCGAGCTTGATCTCACAAAGGTCGATATAGCGGGCAATGGCGGCCTGCGTGACGGGCAATACCGGCGTCAGCCGCTCCTTGCCGCCCTTGCCCACAATGCGCAGCACGTCGCGGCCATTGACCGGCGCGTCCTTGACTTTCAATCCGAGCGCCTCGGAAATCCGCAGTCCCGAGCCATAGAGCAAGAGCAGCACCGCCGCGTCGCGCGCCGCGATCCAGTCGCCCCCGGCACCGGGCCCCGCATCGACGATCGCTGCGGCCTTCGCCACCGTCAGCGGCTTGGGGATGCCGTGTGCGACCTTCGGCAGGGCGACCTGCCGGACGCCGCGGTTGCTCATCACCTCCTCGGCTTCGAGCCAGCGGAAGAAGGAGCGGAGCGCCGACATGGTGCGCGCCAGCGAGCGGCCGGAGAACCCGGCACGGCGGCGGTGCGCCATGAACGAGCGGAAGCGCTTGGCATCGAGGCGGGCGAGGTCGGCGAGGCAGGGCGCATGCCCAAGCTCGCCCTTGAGCCAGCCCAGGAACTGGCGCAGGTCGCGCTCATAGGCCTGCAGCGTGTGCGCCGCGGCGCCGCGCTCGTGCTGCAGGGCGCCGAACCAGTCCGCAATCGTATCGGCGAGGTCCCGCGCCAGCGGCAGCGCGCCATCCTGAAGGATTTCCTCGAGCGTCGCGCCGCGCATGGGCCCCGAGCCGGTTGCAGGTGCTGCCCCTGGAATCTGGCCGCCGAAGGTTAACGGAATGTTAAGAGGCGAAGGTCGATTTCCATAATGCTCTCAAGCCCCTTCGCGTTGTTTGGCAGTTTGGGTCAGGGATCGTTTGGCAGTTTTGGTTCTTTCCATGTTCCACGCTCAGTCTGCCTGAGCTGAATGCCGCGCCGGCCGGTGTCGTAACAAGGTGCTAAAGCGGAGTGCATCGGTGGACGCTTTAAGGGCGCCCGACTGTCAATTGTTCTGGGGCCACCAGCGCCACCCGCCGAACTTGCGATCAGACTTATCCCCGTGCCCTCCGCGGCGTGGCATGATCCGCTTTGCCTCGGGTCACGGGGCGGGTGCCAACAGCTGGGTGTCCGTCTCAGCCTACGACGCGGGGGTCGCAGTCCGATCAGCCTGGCTTGGCCGGCCGCTAGACCGGCGGAGCGCATAAGTTGGGTCCGGATCGCGGCGAGTGGGGCGTTGGAGCCCATAAGCAAACTCAGGTCAGCGGGCTCTGGCGCCCCTCTCCTCTTCTCTCCCAAATCCTCGAGCGGGAACGCCGCTGCGAGGTTAAAGGGCGTTTTCCCTAATCGGGCGGGTTGACCCTGGCCAGCGCAGGCCCCACGTGCTGAGATGGGTATGCTGCATCTATCGGAGGGCACGGAGCATGGACACGCCGCTCGAGATCCATTTCCACGGCATCGAAAAAAGCGAGGCCGTCGAGCAGCGGGTGCGCGAGAAGGTCGCCAAGCTCGCCAAGCACTTCGACCGCCTGACGCGATGCCGCGTCGTGCTGGAGGTGCCGCACCGCAGCCCGCAAAAGCCCAAGGTCTACCAGATCAAGATCGAGCTCGGCATGCCCGGCCGCCGGCCTGTCGTGGTCAGTCACGAGCGCGAGGGCAGCCACGCCAACGAGGAGCTCGGCCTCGCCATCCGCGACGCGTTCGAAGCGGCGCTGCGCAAGGTCGACGGCCTGCGAACCAAGATCGGCCAGCGCGCCAAGCTCGAGCGCGGCCGCCGACGTCCGCAACCGGCAGCCGTCGAGCGCGAGTGAAACGGGCCGGCGCCAATGTCGTGGGACTTCCGTATTGCGCGGCTCGGGGCGAAGAGTGGGACACGCCATGCGTAGGGCGATCTGGATTGCGGTTGCGAGCTTTCTGCTGGCTGCGGAATTTGCCGGCCCTGCACTGGCGCAAGAATGGCCGCAAAAACCGATCCGCATCATCGTCGGCTTTGGCGCAGGCGGCGGCGCCGACATCGTCAGCCGCATCCTGGCGCAGTCGCTGCAGGACAAGCTCGGGCAGCCGGTCATCGTCGAGAACCGGCCAGGCGCCGGCGGCACGATCGGCAACGAGGCGGTGGCCCGGGCCGACAAGGACGGCTACACGCTGGGCATGATGACGGCCGGCCAGATCATCGCGGCCACCACGAAGAAAGCGATGCGCTACGACACGCTGACGGCCTTCGATCCGGTGTCGATGGTCGCAACCGCGAGCCTGCTGATCGTGGCGCGGCCCGATTTCGCGGCCGGCAACGTCAAGGATCTGATCGCGGCCGCGAAGGCCGATCCCGGCAGAATCGTGTTCGCCAGCCCCGGCTTCGGCGCGACCCAGCATTTTTCCGTAGAGCTCTTCATGCAGACCGCCGGCGTCAAGATGCTGCACGTGCCGTTCCGCAACTCGCCCGAGGCGATCGCCGCCATCCTCGGCAAGCAGGTGGACGTGCTGTTCGACACGGTCTCGGCCCTGCTCGGGCAGGTGCAGTCGGGCGAGCTCAAGGCCCTCGCCGTGACGGGCAAGGACCGCTTTCCGCCGGTGCCGAACGTGCCCACCGCGATCGAATCTGGCGTCCTGCCCGGCTACGACGTGACCACCTGGTATGGCGTATTCGCCCCGCGCGACACGCCCCCTGCGATCATCGCCAAGCTCAACAAGACGCTGAACGAGAGCCTCGCGGAGACCGCCGTGCGCCAGCGCCTCGACACGGCGGGCGTGATCGTGCAGGGCTCGACGCCCGAGGCGTTCGGCCAGTTCATGGCGGCCGAGTTCACGCGCTGGAACAAGGTCCGGGAAGCGGCCGGCATCGAGCAGAAGTGACGAAGCCTCAGCTGCGCGGCGGCGGCTTCGGCCCCGAGGAGCGCGGGCCGCGTGGCCCGGCCGGCTCCGGTGCCAGCTCGGGCTCCACCTTCGGCCAGGTGAAATCATCGGCGCGCCCGGGCTTCGACGGCAGCGGCTCGCCCTTGATCAGGACCTGGTAATAGGGGCTCAAGCTCGGCGCGAGCCTGCGGCTGACGCCCGCTCCGGGCGCGGCGGGCGTGATCGAGCTCAGCACCACCACCCCGCCGCCGACGTCATCGGCGACCACGTCTCCCATCTGCGAGGGCCGATCGCCCGACTCCTTGCGCGTGATCAGCGAGATCACGGCCGCGGGGATCGCCGGGCGCAGGATGTCGATCGTCACCGACTCTTCCCGGCCGCCGGCGCCGATGCTCTTGAGCGTGATGCGCGCATTGTCGGCTTTCTGCTCGCCCGTGGTGTCGGCGGAGGGAGCGGAGACCTTCGCCTGGCCGGTCTTGGCGTCCTTGGCGACGATGGTCGTCGTCTCCTTCCAGGCGGCATCGGGGCTCGCAGGGGGCTTCGGCCTCGAGGCATTGACGCGCTTCTGCTCGCTTTCATTGCCCGCCAGCGGAATGGTCCGCTCGGCCTTCGCCTGGATCAGATCGCGCTTGATCTCCTGCTCGACGAAGTGGGCGAGCTTGCGGTTTCCGGCCTGGGTGAACAGCACGCCGTCGCCTTCGCGCAGGAGCCGCTGCTTGCCCGTGATGTCGGGCCCGTAGGCGGCATAGTTGCCGGCCTCGTCGGCGAAGTGGGCCTGGATGTCGATGAACTTGATGCCGTTGAGATAGGCCTTGTCGCGGACGATATCGTTCATCATCTGCGCGGGATCGTTGGCCTCGAAGCGGCGCATGATCGGCTGGCCCACCCAGTAGATGGCGATGCTGCGCCGCTTGAGTACCTTGATGAGGCGATCGACGCGCCGGCCGTATTCCTCGCGCCACTCGGGCGAGCCCAGCACCAGCCGGTCCCGGGAGCCGGAACGGATGTGGATGCGGTCGCCGACGCCGATCATGACCACGCCGATGTGGACGGGATCGCGCGCGCCTTCCTCGGCCTTCATCTCGTCATCGAACTCGATGCGAGAGATGCCGGAGAGCGCGCGGTGCTTGCGCGAGAGCTGCACGCGTCCGTCGCCGGCAAAGGTTTCGGCGAGACCGCCCAGGATGCCCTCGGCGAACTGGTCGCCATAGGCCTGCAGAACGTAGGTGTCGCTTTCGGGGAAGGGCGTGATGTAGCTGGTGCCGGATGCTTCCTGCTGGGCAGCGGCCGGCACCGCCAGCATCGCGGCCAGCGTCAGAACAAGAACAGCGAGCGCTTTTCCGAGCGCACACATCTCCGCATTTGCCCCGGCATGGCCTGGGAGGGGCATGCCACTGCCCGATCTCCAGGCCCCATTTCTCGAAATTATCGCTCCCGTATACCGCCGCACGTCGAGTCGATAAAGCCACCATGCGGCAGTTTCCTAGGCCCCGCAAGGTGCCGGCAAGATGACCGCTCAAGGCGCGCCGTTGTCGCGCAACCGGCGCAGCAATTCGATGGTGGGATGGCCGTCCTCGGCGAGGCTCAGCGCGCGCTGGGTGGCGCGAATGGCGCTGCGCGTCTGGTCGCCGATGATGCCGTCCGGCCCGCCCGTGTCGAAGCCCCAGGATATCAACAGGCGCTGCAACTCCTCGCGCTCGGGGCGGGTAAGGGACCGATCCTGCGGCGGCCAGGCCGCGACGAGGGGGGCGCCACCGGCGATGCGGTCGGCGAGGTGGCCGACGGCCAACGCGTAAGCCAGCGACTGGTTGTACTTGAGGAGCGCGCGGACGTTGCCCGAGACCAGGAACGCGGGCCCATGTGCGCCTGCGGGGAGGACAAGCTGAAGCGGCTGCTTGAGGGTCGGGGACTGGCGG
>DATEVP010000015.1:0-2748 GCA_035258465.1 Hyphomicrobiaceae bacterium | reverse complement strand
GCCCGCGGAAGTAGACCGCATAGGCAGCGATGAGAGCGAGCAAGGCGACTGCCGCGGCCGTGAACAGGCGCTGCGTCGCGCCGGGCAGGTCCCCTCGCTTCCAGGCGAGGTAGGGCCCGAACGGCATTGCGAGCAACAGCGGGATCATCAGCGGCGCGAAGGTCAGATTGAAGTAGGGAGGGCCGACCGAGATCTTGGCGCCCGTGAGCGATTCCAGCGCCAGGGGATAGAGCGTGCCAATGAACACCGTGGCACAGCCGGTGGTCAGCAGGATGTTGTTGAGCACCAGCGCACCTTCGCGGCTGATGGGCGCGAACAGGCCGCCCGGCTGCAGCCGCGGGGCACGCCAGGCGTAGAGCGCGAGCGCACCCCCGATCAGCAACACCAGGATGGCGAGAATGAACACGCCGCGCCGCGGATCGACGGCGAATGCGTGCACGGACGTGAGGATCCCCGAGCGCACCAGGAAGGTGCCCATCAGCGAGAGCGAGAACGCCAGGATGGCGAGCAGGACGGTCCACACCTTCAGCGCCTCGCGCTTCTCCATGACGAGCGCCGAATGGAGCAGCGCCGTGGCGGCAAGCCAGGGCATGAAGGAGGCGTTCTCGACCGGATCCCAGAACCACCAGCCGCCCCAGCCGAGCTCGTAGTAGGCCCACCACGAGCCCATGGCGATGCCCAGCGTCAGGCACATCCAGGCGGTAAGCGTCCAGGGTCGCACCCAGCGCGCCCAGGCGGCATCCGTGCGCCCTTCGATGAGCGCGGCAATGGCGAAGGAGAAGGCCATCGAGAGCCCGACGTAGCCGGCGTAGAGGAACGGCGGGTGGAAGGCCAGCGCCGGGTCCTGCAGGATCGGGTTCAGGCCGCGCCCCTCCGGCTGCGGCGGGATGCGCGCGAACGGGTTCGACGCCAGCACGATGAACAGCAGGAAGGCGACGGCGATGCCGGCCTGCACGGCCAGCGCGTTGGCGCGCAGCGAGCGCGGCAGGTTGGTGCCGAACAGCGCGACGGCGGCGCCGAACAGCGCGAGGATCAGCACCCACAGCAGCATCGAGCCTTCGTGGTTCCCCCACACGCCGGAGATCTTGTAGATCAGGGGCTTCGCCGAGTGCGAGTTGGCCCACACGGTCTCGACCGAGAAGTCGGACGTGACGTAGGCGTGCGTCAGGGCTGCGAACGCCAGGGCCAGGAGGCCGAGCTGCGCGAGCGCGGCGGGCTCCGCCACGGCCATCAGCCGCGCATCCCCGCTGCGCGCGCCCCACGTGGGCAGGACCATCTGCACGATGGCCACCGCCAGCGCAAGCACGACCGCGAAATGTCCGAGCTCGATGATCATGCGGCCGCGATGCCTCGGCTCGGCAGCAAACGGCGCGCGGATTCCCCTCCCCCTCGTGGGGAGGGGCTAGGGGTGGGGGGAAGCCCGACGGCAGAGGTTCTGCGATCCCCCCCTCCCTGTCCCTCCCCCACAAGGGGGGAGGGGACGTTGGGGCGCGCCAGGCGTCCGCGACCAGCCGCTACCGTTGTCATTTCGGCACGCTGCCTTTTGCATCTTTGTCCGCCCCCTGCCACACACCCTGCTCCTTGAGGGCCTTGGCCACCTCGGGGGGCATGTAGGTCTCGTCGTGCTTGGCGAGGATGGTGTCGGCCTGGAAGCGTCCGCTCACGTCGAGCTTGCCCTCGGCCACCACGCCTTGGCCCTCGCGGAAAAGATCGGGGAGGATGCCGGTGTAGCTGACGGGAATGCTCTTGGCCGTGTCGGTGATGGTGAATTCCACCGACGTGCCGGAGCCGCGCTTGAGGCTGCCCTCGGCGACCAGCCCGCCCAGACGAATGCGCTTGCCGGCGGGAATCTGCTTTTCCGCCACCTCCTTCGGCGTGTGGAAGAAGACGACGGTGTCGCGCAAGGCGAACAGCACGAGAAAAACGGCGACGCTGAGGATGCCGACACCGACGGCGATCAGGACGGCGCGGCGCTGCTTGCGGGTCATCGCGGATCGAACCGGTTCATCTCAGGAGCCAAGTCCGAGGCTCTTGGCCAGGGCGGCGAGCTCGGACAGCGCCTTCTCGTCGCCGCCGAAGGTCTTGCGGGCGTCGGCGAGAGCGGTGAGCGCATCGTCCTTGCGGCCGAGCACGACATAAGCATTGACCAAGCGCAGCCAGCCGGCAAGGTCGCGGCCGTCGCGCTTGAGGCGTTGGGCGAGCCCGTCGACCATCTGCGCGATCATGCGGGCGCGGTCGCCGGGGATGAGCTTCTCTGCCGCCGCCACATCTTCAACAGTGGGTCCGCGCGGGGCCGGCGTTTGGGTACCCGACAGGCGCTGGGAAACCTCGGCGATGCGCTGCTCGAGCGCGGTTCGCCACGGCGCAGCGGCCGGCGACTCGGAGAGCAGCGCCTTGTATTCGGTTACGGCGTCGGCGAGCTTGCCGTCCTGCTCCTTGGCGAGTGCCAGCCAGAAGCGGGCTTCCGCACGCCCCGGCTCGAGCTTGAGGATCTTCTCGTAGGCGAGGCGCGCGTCCTCGGTGACGACGCCGTCGGCGCCGAGCACGGTTGCTTCGGCGAAACCGGCCAGCCGCTTCACGGTCTCGCCTTTGAGCCGGGCGGCGCGATCGAAGGCGTCGGCGGCGTCGCGGAAACGCCCGAGCCTGAGATAGACCGGCGCAATGACATCCCAGCCCTCGGCATCCTCCGGGCGCTCGCGCAGGCGCGCCTCGACCTTGGCAACGAGCTCGCCGAGCTGCGCGCTCTCC
>DATEVP010000014.1:0-4089 GCA_035258465.1 Hyphomicrobiaceae bacterium | reverse complement strand
CCTCCAGGTGCGCCTGCCGCGCATGTCAACTAACCCTCTCCCCATGCTGAAGAAGCATGGGGAGAGGGAATGCCCCCGCCAGTCATTGTGCAGGTCCGCCCCGGCACGGTAGAACGTGCAATGAAGGTGTTAGGGAGGGGATGATGACACTCAGCTGGGCCGCGATGGCCTTCGTCGCCGGATTTGTTTCGGTGCTGATCTTCCACCAGGGCGTGTGGGCGCTCTACGGCGCGGCCGGCAAGGCGCCGGGCCCCGCCTGGAACCGAGCGCCGGTCCCGCCGCTGGGCGTCCCGGCCGTGCTGTCGTCGGCCTTCTGGGGCGGACTGTGGGGCATCGTGCTGGCATGGCTGCTGCCGATCGCCGCGCCGGTCATGGGCTATTGGCCGGCCGCCATCATCCTCGGCGCGCTGATGACGAGTATTGTGGCGCTGATGGTCGTGGCGCCGCTCAAAGGCCGGCCGTTCGCTGGCGGATGGCAGCCAGGGGTGTGGGCGTTCGCGCTGAGCGTCAATGCCGCCTGGGGTTTCGGCACCGGCCTGCTGCTGCGGCTGCTCCGCTAGGCCGCCTCTTCCTCAGCCGCTTCCATGGCGGGAAGCTCGGGCAGCTCGTCGATCATGCCCAGCGCATGCATGTAGACGGCGAGAATCGCCTCCTCCTCCTGCCGGTCGGTCTGGCTCTTCTTGCGCAGACTCACAATTCTGCGCAGCGCCTTGACGTCGAAGCCCACGGCCTTGGCCTCGAGGTACTTGTCGCGGATGTCGCCGGCGAGCGCCTTCTTCTCCTCTTCCAGCCGCTCGATCTGCTCGATCAGCTGGCGCAGCTGCTTCTGGGCCGAGGCCTGCAAGGTCGTCATGATCTACCCCCACTGAAAGCCGGCGAACGACGTGTTTGGATGATGGCAGGGCCGATCCCTCGTCGGACCCGTCAAGGTTAAACGCTAGCGGGGGCAGGCGATGGCTTCAAGCCGCGTTTCCGCGCCATCCAGAGGTTTTTCGGTGGGCCGCCCGCTAAGGCTGTCTACTTCAAGCGCCAGTACTGGTTGGGCGAAACGCCAATCGGGTTCAGGCCTCGCTGCGAGGCGGAGATCTTCTGCCGGATGAGCGTTTGGATGTCCCTGAGCACGGAAGGGCTGTCCATGATGTAGAGGTGGCCGTAGGCCTTGGCCATCGACGTTGCGCTGCTGGCATCGATCGTCTCGAGACCTGGATACGTGAAGACGCCGTCCGTGGTCTCACCGAGCCGTTTGAAGCCATGCACGACCTTGGAAACCCTCAGCGCCACGTCGGACGATGAGGCATAGATTGTCGTTTTCGTGTTCTTCAAGGTCACCAGCTTCGGCGCGATGACATCGCGGAAGATGGCGGCATTGATGTCAGGCGCGGCCAGCAGCAGCTCGCGCAGGCGCGAGGTATCCTTGCCCAGCGCAATGCGGGTTTGCAGCGCATGCCCGACGACGCGGTTACCCATGCTGTGTGCCACGATATAGATGTCGGTCACCGGAAGCTGGTGCAGATCGTCGAGCAGCCGCTCGAACACCGATTCCGAGAACCGCGCCGCCTCCTCGTCTTGCCAATAAGCGCGGATCAGGCTGGCCGAGGGCCAAGCGTAGAAGAAGGCCATTCCCGGGAATTTGAGGTCATGCGCCATCTGCGCCGTGCGCAGTGCGGCGTCCCTGAAGTTCGTGTTGAAGCCGTGCACGAAGATCAGGAGCGACTTGGTATCGAGGCCGCGCAGTTTCTCGGCCATCTCCCGGCGTGCGGCGTCCGTGGGAAGCGGCGTCACGGACTTGAGGACGAAGTGCTTGTTGGGATCGGCGTCCCGCTCGAGCTTCCAAAGGCTCGGCATTTCGACCTCGCCCGATACATGCCCGCGAGGAATGGTCACGACCGCGCGGCCGTAATGGAGTGTGGACTCGGCCTCAGAGCCATAAGCTTTGGCCGGTTCGCTGTTCTGCGGGGTGGGATTGCGATTGGTGGCGTAATAGGTGGTGACCTCCACCAACTCGGGTCGCGTCTCCGCCCCGCGAGGCATGACCGAGCGCCGGCGCGCGGCCGCAATTTCCGGCTGCACAGCCTGCGCGCACTCGATCCAGGTCACGACCTCGATGAGCTCTTCCTGCATCTTCCTGAGCTCTTGGCCAGGATCTTTGCGAGCGTCCGGCCCGCCCTTGTCCGCAATCGCGCGCTCGAGGCGCTGCTTGCGGGCTTGGAGCTCCTGCAACGTTTCCTTCGTCGTCACCCGGCAAATCTCGGGCGGACGATTGTCTGGAAGAGGCTGCGCCTGCGCGCAGGTCGCGGCGAGTGCCAGCACTCCGAGGATGAGCAACAGCCGACTGAACATGGAACGCACCATAATTCTACATTCAGGCGACCGAATGGAGGCCCGCCGCCCCGCTTTCGCCTATGTAGCCTGGATGCCCCCGCCGCTCAACGGTCTGCCCAGCGTTCAGCGCCTTCCCGCGATCACATGGCTCTGCACGCCGCGCCCGGCGAGCAGCGGCCGCTTGGAGGAGATGGCGCCGACGTTGACGCCCGCCCAGCCGATCTCGCCCGAAAGCCGGCCGTACTCGATCTTCGGGCAGCGATTCATGACGACTTTGAGGCCGGCGGCCTCGGCTGCCTTGGCCGCCTTGTCGTTGCGCACGCCCAGCTGCATCCAGATCACCTTGATGCCGAGCGTCTCCTTGAGCGCGATGGCTTCGCGGGTCACGCCGAGTGCCGCGGCGGAGTTGCGGAAGATATCGACGATGTCGACCGGTGCCGGCACGTCGGCAAGCGACGCATAGACGCGCTGGCCTTGGATTTCCTGGCCCGCCAGTGGCGGATTGACCGGGATCACGTTGTAGCCCTTGCTCAGCAGATACTTCATGGCGAAGTAGCTTGGCCGGCTGGTGCCCGCGCTCGCGCCGACCATGGCGATCGCGCGCGCCTCGCGCAGAATGCCGGCGATATAGTCATCCGTGTAGCTTGCGTGGTTCATGAGCCGGACTTGGGCGTCGGCAGCTGGATGCGCCCCTCGGCGTCGAGCGGGAAGCCGGGGTTGTGGGCGACCTCCCAGAGATGGCCGTCGGGGTCGGCGAAGTAGCCCGAGTATCCACCCCAGAACGCGCGTTTTGCCGGCTTGACCACCCGGCCACCCGCTGCGGCGGCCTCGGCCAGCACCGCTTCCACCTCCGCCTCGCTCCTGACGTTGTGGGCGAGCGCCACGCCAGAGAAGCCAGCGCGGCTGTCGCTCACGGTCGCATCCTCGGCCAGCGCCTTCCGCGGAAAGAGCGCAAGCACGACCCCGCCCGCCGGAAAGAAGGCCACGCTGTCGTCGCCGGGCCCGGCCGCAACGAAGCCCATGCGCTGATAGAACGCGCTTGCGTGCGCAACATCTGCCACCCCCAAGGTCACCAGGGTGAGGCGCGGCTCCATGCCTGCTCAGCCGCGCTTCCAGTTGGGTGGCCGCTTCTCCAGGAAGGCGCCGATCCCTTCCTCGGATTCGGCGTGCATCATGTTCTCGACCATGACGCCGGCGGCATAGTCGCAAGCCGGATCGAACGGCATCTCGATCTGGCGGTAGAAGGCCTCCTTGCCGAGGGCGACAGTTGCCGGGGGCTTGGTGGCGATCTTGCGGGCAAGGGCCAGCGCTTCCTCCATCAGCTTGCCCGCCGGCACCACGTGGTTGACGAGCCCGTACTCGGCGGCGGCGTGAGCTGAGAGCATCTCGCCCAGCAGCAGCATCTCCATCGCCCGCTTGCGCGGCACGTTGCGGGAGAGCGCCACCATCGGCGTCGAGCAGAAGAGGCCGATATTGACGCCGGGCGTGCAGAACGTCGCCTCTTCAGCCGCCACGGCCAGGTCGCAGGTGGCAACCAGCTGGCAGCCGGCCGCCGTCGCCGTGCCCTGCACCGCCGCGATCACGGGTTTCGGGCAGCGCACGATCGAGCGCATCAAGTTGGCGCACTGGCGCATGAGCTTGCCATGGTAGGCGCGCCCGCCGTCGGGATCGCCGCGATGGGCGGTGAACTCCTTGAGGTCGTGGCCCGCACTGAACACGCTGCCCTTTGCGGCGATGACGACCACGCGGACGCCATCGTCTTGCGAG
>DATEVP010000013.1:0-9443 GCA_035258465.1 Hyphomicrobiaceae bacterium | reverse complement strand
GCCGGCACCCAGTGCAGCGTCTCGATGTTGTTGACCAGCGTCGGCCGGCCGAACACGCCGACCTGCGCCACGTAGGGCGGGCGATGCCGGGGATAGCCGCGCTTGCCCTCGATCGACTCGATCATGGCGCTCTCTTCGCCGCAGATGTAGGCACCCGCGCCGCGGCGCAGATGGAGCCACGTGTGCTTGGCTAGGCCTGCTGCTTCGATCCTGGCGATCTCGCGCTTGAGGATTTCGAGGACCGCGGGGTACTCGTCGCGCATGTAGATGAAGACCTGCTCGGCCTCCACGGCCCAAGCGGCGATCAACATGCCTTCAAGGAACTTGTGCGGCTCGCGCTCGAGGTAATAGCGGTCCTTGAACGTGCCGGGCTCGCCCTCGTCGCCGTTGACCGCCATCAAGCGCGGGCCCGTCTCCGCCCGCACCAGGCTCCACTTGCGCCCCGTCGGGAATCCCGCGCCGCCGAGCCCGCGCAAGCCGCCGTCGGAGAGCGCGGCAATCACGTCCTCGACCTTGCGCGCGCCGGTGAGACAGGATTTGAGCACCGCGTAGCCGCCGGCGCTCACATAGGCGTCGAAATCCTGGTAGGCCGGCATGTGCGCATGCACGTCGCCCTCGAGTGCGAGCTCTTTGAGCTTGGCCGGCGTGGCGTGGTCGACATGGTGGTGGCCGACCTCGGCAGCGGGCGCGGTGTCGCAGGAGCCGATGCACGGCGCGCGCACGACGCGTACGCCTTCGAGCCCCTCGGCTTGCAGCGCGGCGAGCAGCTGCTCGGCGCCGGCGAGCGCGCAGCTCAAGCTGTCGCAGACGCGGACCGTGACCTTGGGGGGCCGCGGCTCCCCGTCCGCCACCACGTCGAAATGGGCGTAAAACGTCGCAACCTCGTACACCTCCGCCATCGGAATCTTCAGCTCCTCGCCGAGCGCATGCAGATGCCCGGCGGGCAGGCATCCCTCCTGGTCCTGGATCAGATGCAAGAATTCGATCAGCAGCGCGCGCTCGCGCGGGCGCTCGCCGAGAATGGCTTTGACGGCGGCGACCTCGCCCGTCTGCAGCACCCGGCCCTTGGGGAAATTGGCGCCCTTGCGCCGACCCGCGCCCGGGTGAATCGCGCGTCCTCCGCCGCCTCGGCCGCCGGCGCCGCTTGTGCTCGTGTCATTCATGTGCGCGAAGCCCTGGCCTCGACCTTTTGCTTGTCCGACGATGGCGGCATTGGCATACCATATACCAAACCTCTATGGTGTCGAGCACGCACCGGACAATGGCGATGCGATGCGTTGCGGACGTGCGGCAAGGCGACCTACCTCCCGCGACCATGGGCGGTGTGACGAACTTGCAGCGAGCGGCGCGGCAGCACCATAGTGCGCGAGCGCGCGCGGCCGCTGAGGGAAGGGCGTGGAGCGTGACGCCTCGGGGCACAGAAGGGTGAGGAGCGAGGAAACACTCAATGGGCGTAGTTGCAAGCCTGGGAGATCATTGGCTGGCATGGATCGATGCAATATTCGGGGACCATGCAGGCACGGCGCTCGCGATCCTCAGGATCATCGGCATCAATATCGTGCTTTCGGGCGACAACGCGGTGGTCATCGCGCTGGCATGCCGTGCCTTGCCGAAGCGCCAGAGGATGGTCGGCATCATCCTCGGCGCCGGCGCGGCGGTCCTTCTGCGCATCATCTTCACGGTCCTCGTCCAGTATCTGCTCGATGTGCCTTGGCTGCAATTGGCCGGCGGACTTCTGCTCTTCTGGATCGCGATCAAGCTGCTGGTTGCGGAGGAAGCGAGCGAGGACAGCGTCACGGCCGGCAACTCACTCTTCGAGGCGGTCAAGATCGTCGCCATAGCCGACATCGTCATGAGCCTCGACAACGTGCTGGCGATCGCGGGCGCCGCCAAGAGCGCGCCCCCCGATCAGCAGATCTGGCTGATCGTGATCGGCTTGCTCATCAGCATCCCGCTGGTCGTGTTCGGTGCCACTTTGATCGTCGAGCTCTTGTCGCGCTTCCCGATCCTCGTCTGGGTCGGCGCTGCCCTGCTCGGCTGGATTGCGGGAGAGCTCATGGTCAGCGACCGAATCACTCTCCTGCAGATGCAGGCCTGGAGCCCGGCGCTCGTCGTGCCCGCGCCTGACGTTCCGATCGGGATCAAGGCGAGCAAGCTGGTACTCTATTCAGCCGCGACGGTCGGCATCTTGATCGTGCTTGTGTTTGGCTGGCTCTTGAAGAAGCTGCACGGGCGCCCCGGCAGCCAGGCCAGCGCAGAGAGTGAGCACAAGAGCGCCGCGGAGTAGACGCCTGCCTGTTGCAGGACGATCACGTTCGCCTGAGCCGGATCAAAAAGATTGCCGCCGCGCCCCGAGTCCGACACGTTTGCCATGCCCAAGTGGAGCTGGCGGGCGTTGAGATAGCACCGGTGGGCACCATGCGGTTCTCTCGCGTCGTTTGCCTTGCTTTGCTCGCCACGTACGTGCCGGCGCCGAGCCCGGTTCTCGCGCAAGAAATCCGCATCTCGCACCAATGGGCGGAAAACACCGACGCGCGCGACCGCGCCGCTCGCGTCTTCGCGCAGGAAGCGCAGACGCGCGCGCCCGGTTTGACGTTCCGCATCTATCCGAACTCGTCGCTCAACATAAAGCCGCGCGACACCCTCGCTGCCTTGCAGACGGGAAGGGTGGAGATGGCCGTCTATCCCCTGGTTTACGCCACCCCTAAGGTGCCTGAATTCTCGCTCGCCGGTCTCCCCGGCCTGGTGCCCACCTTCGAGGCGGCGCAAGCGCTCAAGACCTCCGACATCTTCGCCATGTTGCAATCGATCGCCGAGGAGCACGGCATTCGGCTCTTGGCCATGCTGTGGAATCCGGGCGGCTTTCTCGCCAAGGACCGCGAGATCATCGGCCCCAAGTCCGTCGCAAGCCTCAAGATGCGGGTGTCCGACCCGCTGTTCGGGCTGATGTTGGAGAAAGCCGGGGCCTCGGTCACGACCATGCCGTCGAACGAGATCTACGCCGCCATGAAGTCCGGCTCGCTCGATGCCGTGGTCACCACCTACGAGACCATCCTGTCGCGGAAGATCTACGAGCAGGCGAAGTTCGCCACCGTGGGCGGGCCGTCGCTGTTCATGGGGTTCTCTCCCCTGGTCATGTCGCTCTCGACCTGGAGGGGTTTGAGCAAGGAGCAGCAGGTGGCCGTGGAGGAGGCGGCGGCGATCACGGACACCTTCTACGAGTCGGCGCAGCGCGATGTCGAGCGGCGCATGGTTGCGACGCTGCGGGAAGCCGGCGTGACGGTGCGCCGGATGAGCAAGGACGACTATACGAGCTGGCTGCAGCTTGCCCAGCGCACCGCGTGGCTCGAGTACACCAGGATCAACCCTCGGGCGCAGGAGCTGCTCGTCGCGCTGGTGCGCACGATCCTCGAGGGCGTCGAGGAGTCGAAATAGGCCTCGTCCCGGTCAGTAGCCGAGCCAGGCCTCGAGCGGCCCTTTGGGCAGGGGCACCAGGAACCACTTCTCGAACAGCAGGAACAAGGCCACGGGCACGGCCACCGAGATAGCAAGGGCCTTGAGCGGGTTCTCGCGCCCGACCACGAGCATGAAGGCGAAGATGAAAATCGCGGAGGCGACATAGATGCCAAGGCCCGGCAAGTCGACGGGGCCGATCGAAACGCCGCCGATGAGGCCGACGTAGACGACGCTGGGAATGAGCACGGCCAGCACGCGGCCGAAGGGGCGCAGCGAGACGAAGATCTCGCCCCTACCGGTCCCGAGCAGCGCGCCGATCAAGTTGATGATGCTCGCCGCTGCCAGAACCACGGCAATGTAGAACGGAAAGTAGCCCGGTGCCGGCCCCTCGCCCTCGCGCCAGCCGAAACCAATGCGCGTGCTGTCGTAGATGACGATCGCGCACCCGCCCAGCAGCAGGAGGGCGACGAAGACCTCTGCCGTCCGGTTCGACAGCAACGGCCGGCCTTCGTCGGCGTCTTGCTTGTCCTGCATCCTCAACCGAGCCCTTGTTGGCGGACGCGCGCGCCTTTCCCGCGCGCCCGCGGTACGATCGCAGCAGCTGGCGGCGGATTACTTGCCGGCCGCCAGGAAGCCAGCCGCCTTCATCAGGTCGTAGTGGAGCTTGTCGGCATCCGCCACCCACTTGGCGAAGTCGGGGCCGGTCATGAAGGTCTGGTTGAACGCGCCCTGCTCCATGAACTGCTTCCAGTCGTCCGTCGCCATCGTCTTCTTGAAAAGGTCGACATAGAAGGCCACGTGCTCGGGCTTCACCTCGGGCGACATGAAGATGCCGCGCAGCATCTGGTACTGCGTGTCGACGCCGCTCTCCTTGCAGGTCGGAATGTCGGACCACGCCATCGTCGCCGTGACCTTGTTGGTGTAGACGCTACGCTTGGCATCGAAGATGCAAAGCGGTTTCAGCGCGCCGGCCTTCCACTGCGATACCGCCTCGATCGGATTGTTGACGCTCGAATTGACGTGTTTGCCGACGAGCTGGGTCGCCACCGTGCCGCCGCCGCCATAGGGGACGTAGGTGAACTTCTTGGGCGCGGTGAGCTTCTCGAGCGCCACGGTGATGATCTGGTCCTCCTGCTTGGAGCCGGTGCCGCCCATCTTGAAGGACTTGTCGTCGGCCGCCTTCACCGCGTCGATATAGTCCTTGGCCGCCTTGTAGGGCGTATCGGCTGGAACCCACAGGACGAACTGGTCGAGGGCCAGCATGGCAACCGGCGTCAGGTCCTTCCAGCTGAAAGGCACGCCGGTGGCATAAGGTGTCGTGAACAGGTTCGACAGCGTGATGATGATGTTGTGGGGGTCGCCGCTGGACTTCTTGACCTCGAGGAAGCCTTCGGCACCGGCGCCGCCACCCTTGTTGACGGTAATGATCGGCTGTTTCATCAGGCTGTTCTTGGCGACCACGCCCTGGATGAATCGCGCCATCTGATCGGCGCCGCCGCCGGTGCCGGCGGGGATGATGAATTGGACCGGCTTGGTCGGCTCCCAGGCCTGGGCGACGGCCGGGGAGCTCGGGGACAGGATGGCCGCCGCGGCGGCAAGCGCCGCTGCGCCGAGGCCGTACCGTGCACCACGTGGCAACGAATTTCGCAACCTACTCGAGTATGTCATCGTTTCCTCCTTCTTCTCTTGCTGCTTCTATCTCTTCCGATCTGCAACGTCGGCCCCGGCGGCTGCGGCTATCGGCCGGGACCGCGCTGTCCTTCGCCAATCCAGCAGCCAGGTTATCGCCGGCCAGAACAGCAGAATCATGCCCAGCGTCATGATCGACCCGACCAGCCAGTTCGACCAGAAGATGGTCAGGCTGCCTTGCGAGCCGAGCATTGCCTGCCGGAAGCCCTCCTCGGCCTTGTCGCCGAGCACGATGGCGAGCACGAGCGGGGGCAACGGATAGCCGAGCTTCTGGAATGTGTAGCCGACCACGCCGAACACCAGCATCATCCACACGTCGAACATGGAGTTGTGCACGGTGTAGGCGCCGACCGCGCAGATGACGAGAATGATCGGGGCGATGATCGAGAACGGCACGCGCAGGATCGCGGCGAACAGGGGCACGCAGGTGAGCACCACCACGAGCCCCGCGATGTTGCCGAGGTACATCGAGGCGATCAGGCCCCACACGAAGTCCTTCTGCTCTATGAACAGCATCGGCCCGGGCTGCAGGCCCCAGATCATGAGGCCGCCCAGCAGCACGGCCGCGGTCGGCGAGCCTGGAATGCCGAGCGTCAGCATCGGCAGCAGCGCGCTGGTGCCGGCGGCGTGCGCGGCCGTCTCCGGCGCCACCACGCCCTCGATCTCGCCCTTGCCGAAGTTGTCGCCGCGCTTGGAGAACCGCTTGGCGAGGCCATAGCTCATGAAGGATGCGGGCGTCGCCCCGCCGGGCGTGATGCCCATCCAGCAACCGACGACGCAGCTGCGGATCGAGGTGACCCAGTATTTCAGCAGCTGTTTCCAGGTCTGCAGCACCGCGTTCAGCCGGATCTTGGCGGTGCTGCCGGAGAACTTCAGGCCGCTCTCCATCGACGACAGGATCTCGCCGATGCCGAACAGGCCGATGACGGCGATCAGGAAGTCGAACCCAACCAGGAGCTGATCGTAGCCGAACGTCATCCTGAGCGTGCCGGTCATCTTGTCGAGGCCGACGGAGGCCAGTGCAAAGCCCAGGCACATCGAGGCCAGCACCTTGAACGGCGAGCCCCTGCCCATGCCGACGAAGCTCGCAAACGTCAGGAAGAACACGGAGAAGAATTCAGCCGGCCCGAACTGCAGCGCGAACTTGGCGATCAGCGGCGCCAGGAAAGTGATCAGGATCACAGCGAAGAGAGCGCCGACGAACGAGGAGGTGAAGGCGGCGGTGAGCGCTTCGTCGGCCTTGCCGCGCTGGGCCATGGGGTGGCCGTCGAAGGTGGTCGCCACCGACCAGGGCTCGCCCGGGATATTGAAGAGGATGGAGGTGATCGCGCCGCCGAACAGCGCCCCCCAGTAGATGCACGACAGCATGATGATCGCCGAGGTCGGCGGCATCGTGAAGGTCAGGGGCAGCAGGATCGCCACGCCGTTGGCACCGCCGAGGCCCGGAAGGACGCCGATGATGACCCCGAGCAGGATGCCCACCATCATCAAGGCCACGTTGTACCAGGAGAGCGCGACCTTGAAGCCGCCGATCAGGGAGTTGATCTCTTCCACGATGGCTCTTTCCCGCGTTCCCGGGCACAGCGGAGCAAGGTTCCAAAGACCCCCAGACCTTATTGATCCGCTTCTCGCGCGCCTGGTATACCATGTGCCAAATGCCTCCTGAGCGCAACATGTGGTTGGGACCGCGGGCATTTCGCTGCAGCGCAGCAATATTTCGGTGCCCTTCTCGGTGATTTGCTCCGGCGTCGGACGAAATCTCGCGAGTCTGACTTGCTGGCCCCTCGATCCTGGCGTATGGTATACCAGAAACCAGCCTAAAACCTTGGGTGATGCGTGGCCGATACCCAGCTGAAGATCGCGCCCATTGGCGAAGGCCTGAGCCTCAAGGCGCGCGCCTACGAGGCGCTGAAGGCCGCCATCATGAACATGAACATCTATGCCGACGAGGCCGAGTTGCGCCTCGACGAGCGCGATCTGTCGCAGCGCTTCGGCGTCTCGCGCACGCCGCTGCGCGAGGCGCTGGCCCAGCTCGACCAGGAAGGCCTGGTGCGCATCGTCGCGCGGCGCGGCATCTTCATCGTACGCAAGACCAAGGCCGAGATCCTGGACATGATCACGGTCTGGGCGGCGCTCGAGAGCATGGCGGCGCGGCTCGCCACCGAGCAGGCGAGCGCCGAGGAGATGGCGGGGCTGCACTCGCTCGTCGATCGATTCTCGCAAGACGAGATCGCCCGCAAGATGGGCGAGTACTCCGACGCCAACATCAAGTTTCACCAGGCCATCGTCGGGCTCGGCAAGTGCCCCCTGATCGTCGAGATGACCAACGGCCTCTTTTTCCATATGCGCGCCATACGCCAGCGCACGATCTTCGAGCAGGACCGCGCCAAGCGCTCGATCGTCGATCACAAGGAGATCGTGGGGGCACTCGAGGCGCGCGACACGGAGCGGGCCGAGCGCCTCGTGCGCGAGCACACGCTGCGGCTCAGGGACCACGTCGATCGCTTCGTAGAGCTCGATTGACGAGCTGAGCGGGTACAGAAGAAGATTTGAGGGAGGGAGCAAATGTCCGCAACGGTGCAGAGCAGTGATGCGAATGCAGCCGGAGGAGGGCAGGATCTGACGGATGGATTTCATCTCGTCATCGATGCGCTCAAGCTCAACGGCGTCAAGACGATCTATGCCGTGCCCGGCATCCCGATCACCGACTTCCTGCGCATGTCGCAGGCCGCGGGCATCCGCGTGCTCTCGTTTCGTCACGAGCAGAACGCGGGATATGCCGCGTCGATCGCCGGCTATCTAACAAAGCAGCCAGGCATCTGCCTCACCGTATCGGCGCCTGGTTTCCTCAATGGGCTGACCGCGCTCGCGCATGCAACCACCAACTGCTTCCCGATGATTCTGATGTCGGGCTCGTCCGAACGCGAGATCGTCGACCTGCAGCAGGGCGACTACGAGGAGATGGACCAGCTCGCCATCGCCAAGCCGCTGTGCAAGGCCGCGTTCCGCGTGCTGCACGCGGCAGACATCGGCATCGGCGTGGCGCGCGCGATCCGCGCCGCGGTCTCGGGCCGTCCGGGCGGCGTCTATCTCGACCTGCCGGCCAAGCTTTTCTCCCAGACCATTGGTGCGGACGCCGGCGCCAAATCGCTGGTCAAGGTCATCGACGCGGCACCGGCGCAGATTCCGGCTCCCGCTGCCGTCAAGCGCGCGCTCGATGTCCTGAAGGGCGCCAAGCGCCCCCTGATCATCCTCGGCAAGGGCGCGGCCTACGCCCAGGCCGACGATCAGGTCCGCGCGCTCGTCGAGAAAAGCGGCGCGCCGTTCCTGCCCATGAGCATGGCGAAGGGGTTGTTGCCGGATACGCACCGGCAGTGCGCCGGGGCGGCGCGTTCCACGGTGCTCAAGGACGCCGACGTCGTGATGCTGATCGGCGCGCGCCTCAACTGGCTGCTCTCGCATGGCAAGGGCAAGACCTGGGGTGACGCGCCCAAGAAGTTCATCCAGGTCGACATCGAGCCCAAGGAAATGGACAGCAACGTCGAGATCGCGGCTCCCGTGGTCGGCGACATCGGCTCGTGCGTAACGGCACTGCTCGATCAGATGGGTGCCGGCTGGCCGGCGCCGCCCGCCGACTGGACCAGATCTGTCACCGCCAAGCGCGAAGAGAACGTTGCCAAGATGGCGCCGCGCCTGATGAACAACAACACGCCGATGGACTACCACGGCGCGCTCGGCGTGTTGCGCACCATCGTCAAGGAGCGCCCCGACGCCATCCTGGTCAACGAGGGTGCCAACACGCTCGATCTGGCGCGCGGCGTCATCGATATGTACCAGCCGCGCAAGCGCATCGATGTCGGCACCTGGGGCATCATGGGCATCGGCATGGGCTACGCCATCGCCGCGGCGGTCGAGACGGGCAAGCCGGTGCTCGCGGTCGAAGGCGACTCCGCATTCGGCTTCTCCGGCATGGAGATCGAGACCATCTGCCGCTACAAGCTCCCCGTCTGCGTCGTGGTCTTCAACAACGACGGCATCTATCGCGGCACCGACGTCAACACAGCGAGCTCCGACCCCGCCACCACCGTGTTCGTGAAGGGTGCCCGCTACGACAAGATGATCGAGGCATTCGGCGGCGTGGGGGTCAATGCGACCTCGCCGGACGAGCTCAAGCGCGCCGTGAATGCGGCGATGGACTCGGGCAGGCCTACGCTGATCAACGCGGTGATCGATCCGAAGGCCGGCAGCGAGAGCGGCCGCATCGGCAATCTCAACCCGCAAAGCGTGGTGAAAAAGAA
>DATEVP010000012.1:0-4233 GCA_035258465.1 Hyphomicrobiaceae bacterium | reverse complement strand
GAGCTGGTGGGGACGGTCGGCATCGGCACGCGCGTGCGCATGGTTTTCAGCGACGTGGCGCCGGGCCTCTCCCTGCCGCAGTGGACCATCGACGAGACCGCCGCGCAGCCAGCCAAGCCCTGGCGTTATCCGCAAGCGTGATCCGGCCCAGGACGCGGCCGGCTATCGCGCCATGCTGCTCGACCCCTGACGCCTGTCTCAGGCTCCCTGCCCGAGCGGGCGCCCGAGGAACACGATGCGGCGGCCGTTCCACGTCGTGCTGCCCTGCTCGGCAAAGCCGCAGCGCTGATAGAAGCGCACGTTGCGCATGCCCTCGCCGGTGACGACGTGCATGCCGGGGGCGCCGGCGGCTCGGGCCCGTTCGGCGAAGGCCTCGATCAGCCGCGCGCCGATGCCGCGATTGCGGAAGGCGGGCGCGAGGTTGATGTGCAGGTGGGCGGGGTACTGCCGGCACAGCTGCGCGAACTCGGCGCGGAAATAGCCGATGTCGTTGAACCGCGTCTGTTCGGCCGGGTCGCGCACGTCGCCGACCAAGTAGCCCGCCACGGTCCCGTCTGCGGCCAGCGCCAGAAACACCTCATCCGTGCCGCTGTCGAGGTAGCGGCCGAGCCAGCGCTCGCGGAACGCGTCGCGCTCGGCACCGGGCTCGAAGGTGCGGCCGCTTGCCTCGAAGAAGATGGCATCGACCTGCCGCCGCACCGGCGCGGCGAGGGGGGCTCCCGTCGTCCTGACAATGGTGACGTCTGCAACGGCCATGGCGCCCTGGTCTTAGCAGACCAGCGGCGGCTTTCCTGAAGATCGGTCGCCAAACACGCCTGCAGCGCCGGCATGCAGAAATTGCATGTGAAGTATTTCCTAATGTATCTTGCGCCGCAACGTGGCATGCCATATGCCATATTGCAACGCACGCAGTTCAGACCAAGCCGTGCAGGAGATGATCATGAGACCCACCACGACCTATCCCGATACCCTCCATTTCCTGCCCGAAGCTGCAGGAACTGACGCCGGGCGCGGCGCTGCCCTCCGGGCCGGCATCAGGACGGTGCTGGGCGCCTTCCGCGACGGCCTGTCCGCCGCCCATGACTATAAGAGGCTGACAGCCCGAGGCGTGGCCCCCGACGCAGCCGCCAGCCGCGTTTTCGCCGCCCATTTCGAGGCGCGCTGAGCCTCAGCGCAGCCACAGTACAGATTGAAAGAGCGCCGCCGGGACGACCCCGTACGGCGCTCTTTGATCATGCAGATCGCCCGGCAGCCAAGCCGCTCACGAGGCCGGGCCGGAATCGAAGCCGACCTTGTCGACCAGCTCGGACGCCTTCTTGCGATACTTGGCGATGTTCTCGAGCGGCAGCGCATCGGGCTTGAGCATTCCAAAGCTCTGCACGGTCTCGGACGGCGCTACCTTCGGGTTCACCGGATACTCGTTGTTGGCGTTCGCGTAGATCTTCTGGGCCTCGTCGGAGGCCAGGAACTCCATCAGCTTTAAGGCGTTGGCCTTGTTGGGCGCGTGCTTGGCGAGCGCCATGCCCGAGATGTTGACGTGGCTGCCGCGGTCATTGGCGTTGGGGAAGATGAGCTTGACGGCCTTGGCCCAGTCCTTTTGCTCCGGGTTCTTCTCGTTCTTCGTCATCAGCGCCATGTAGTAGGTGTTGCCCAGCGCCAGGTCGCACTTGCCCGAGGCGATGTCGCGCGCCTGCTCGCGATCGCCGCCGGCCGGCTTGTGGGCGAGGTTGGCCTTGAGGCCCTTCAGCCATTGCTCGGCCGCCGCCTCGCCCTTGTGGGCGATGATGGTGGCGATCAGCGACGTGTTGTAGACGTGCTGGCCCGAGCGGACGCAGATCTTGCCCTTCCACTTGGGATCGGCCAGCTCCTCGTAGGTGATGGCGTCCTGCTTCACCCGCTCCTTGCTGGCGTAGACCACGCGCGAGCGCATGGTGAGGCCGAACCAATGCTTGCCGGGGTCGCGCACCTGGGCGGGCACTGACCGCTCGAGCGCCGCGGAATCGACCGGTTGGGTGAGGCCGGCATCCTTGGCTTCCGACAGGCGGCCGGCGTCGACGGTGAACAGCAGGTCGGCTGGGCTGTTCTGTCCCTCGGCCGCCAGCCGCTCGTTGAGGCCCGCCGCCGCATAGACCACGTTGGGCTTGATGCCGGTCTTCTCCGTGAAGGCCTTGAGCAGCGGGTCGATCAGCTGCGGCTCGCGATAGGAATAGATGTTGACCTCGCCCTGGGCGAGGGTTGCGCCGGCCGAGCCCGCCAGCAGCAAGAGCGAGAGAGTACCGAGCGCGGCGCCGCGCCAGCGCATCGACGGCGTGAGCATCATGCTGTCCTCCGGATCGTCGGGTTCGGATTCCCGGAAATTCGCATGCGGGGCGACTGGGCCACCGCACGACGCCATTACTTGCTAAAGTTGACGACCTTTGTCAAGAATTGAGAGAAGGGCCGCCCGACTGGGTCGCCAGCCGAGCAATTTCACGGCCATTTCACCAGCGGCGGCAGGGAGGACAGGATCGCCTCGACGTGGCCGCCGGTCTTGAGGCCGAACACCGTGCCCCGGTCGTAGAGCAGGTTGAACTCCACGTAGCGGCCGCGGCGGACGAGCTGCTCCTCGCGCTCGGCCTCGCCCCAGGGCAGCGCGAAGTTGGCCCGCACGATGCGCGGATAGACCTCGAGGAACGCCCGGCCGACGTCTTGCGTGAAGGCGAACGCCGCCGGCCAGCCGCCTTCGCTCTCCGCGGGGGTGAGGTAGTCGTAGAAGATGCCGCCGACGCCACGCGTCTCGCGCCGATGCGGCAGATAGAAATACTCATCGCACCATTGCTTGAGGCGCGCATAGTCAGCGATTTCATGCCGGGCGCACGCCGCCTGCATCGCCGCATGGAACGCGCGCGTGTCGGCGTCCTCCTGCGTGCGCCGCTTGGCCAGCACCGGGGTGAGGTCGCCGCCGCCGCCGAACCACCATTTGCCGGTGACGACCATGCGCGTGTTCATGTGCGCCGTGGGCGCGTTGGGGTTGGCCGGGTGCGCGATCAGCGACACGCCGGACGCCCAGAAGCGCGGGTCCTCGGCGGCGCCGGGGATCTGGCTGCGGAACTCCGGCGCGAGCTCGCCGAAGACCGTCGAGGTGTGAATGCCCGCCTTCTCCAACACGCGGCCCTTGATCAGGCTCATGACCCCGCCGCCACCGCCTGCGCCGGTGTGATCGGTGCGGCTCCAGGGCGTGCGCACGAAGCGGCCGGGCGGGCGATCGGCCAGCGGTGCGCCGGCGGGCAGATCGGCCTCGACCTTCTCGAAGGCGGCGCACAGCTCGTCACGCAGGCGTTCGAACCAGGCTTGCGCTTGCTGCATTTGGTCCTGCAGCGTTCCTGAAGCTTCGCTCATGATGGTTTCAGCGCCGCGTCATGCTTTGGCCAAGGTCGGCCGTTAGCGCTGCCGCCCCTTATCGAGCATTATGCACGCGACCGCGCCGGGCCCAAACGTGGCCTTGGCAGCTGGCGCGTTTTTCTACCCCGAGGCCTGTCGATGTACCGCTGGTTCGAGACGCTGATCGAAGCCTTCCCGGACGAGCCGCCGGGGCGCCCGCCCGAGACGCTGCTCGCGTTCTACGCCTATTTCATCAAGCCGGTCTGGCCGGCCTTCGCCGTGCTGCTCGTGGCGGGGCTGCTCGGCTCGCTCATCGAGGTGGTGCTGTTGGCGTTCGTCGGCAGCCTGGTCGACATGATGAAGGAGGCCCAATCGCCCGAGACGTTCATGGCCAACCACGGGCCGATCCTGCTCCTCATGGCGTTCATTGCGCTGGTGGCAAGGCCCGTGGTGTCGACCGCCCACGACCTGATCAAGAACCAGATCATCGCCGGGCCGGTGACCAACCGCGTGCGCTGGCTGACGCACCGCTACGTGCTGCGCCAGAGTCTCGGCTTCTTCCAGAACGATTTCGCCGGCCGGGTCGCCAACAAGGTCATGCAGGCGGCGCCGGCGCTGCGCGACTCGGTGGTGCAGGTGATCTACGCCATCTGGTACGCGGCCGTGCAGTGGGTGGGTGCCGCCGTGATCTTCGCCGCCGCCGACTGGCGCCTGCTGGCGCCGCTGCTGGTCTGGCTCGCCGCCTACATGGGCACGCTGTTCTTCTTCGTGCCGCGCATCAAGGAGCGCTCCACGGAGGCGGCGGAGGCGCGCTCGATGCTCATCGGGCGCCTCGTCGACAGCTACACCAACATCCTCACCGTCAAGCTGTTC
>DATEVP010000011.1:0-4892 GCA_035258465.1 Hyphomicrobiaceae bacterium | reverse complement strand
ACAGGCGGAAGTGGCCGGTGCCGGGGGCGAGGTCGGGATGATGCAGGTAGTAGGGCTTGATGCGGGCTTCGAGAAACGCGCGCATGAGGGCAGCCAGGCTCCGCGCGTCGTCGTTGATGCCCCTGAGCAGCACGGTCTGGCTGATGAGCGGGAGACCCGCGTTGGCGAGACGGGCGCATGCCGCGCGAGCCGCGTCGGTCAGCTCGCGGGCATGGTTGGCGTGCACGGCGACATAGACGGTCTTGCCCGAAAAGCTGATCGCGTCGACCAGCTCCGGGCTCACGCGTCCAGGATCGGCAACCGGCACCCGCGTGTGCCAGCGCAGCACCTTGACATGGGGCACGGCGCCCAGGCGCTGGGTCACGTCGGCGATGCGGCGGGGAGAGAGCATGAAGGGGTCGCCGCCGGTCAGGATCACCTCCCAGATCGAGGGGTCGGCGGCGATGTACGCGACCGCCCGGTCGAGCGCCTCGCCGGATAGGGCCGGCGGCCCCTCGGGCCCCACCGTCTCGCGGCGGAAGCAGAAGCGGCAATAGACCGGGCAGACGTGGGTGAGCTTCAAGAGCACGCGGTCGGCGTAGCGGTGCACCACGCCCGGCACGGCGGCGAAGCGGTCGTCGCCGATCGGATCGGCAAGCTCCTCCGGCCGCTGGTCGAGCTCGCGAGCATCGGGCACGAACTGGCGCGCGATCGGGTCGTTCGGATCACCGGGATCGATCAGCTCCAGCATCTCGGGCGTGATGGCGAGCGCATAGCGCGCGACAACATCTTCCAGCGCTTGCGTCGCGGTGGCCGGGACAAGCCTCGCTTCGGCAAGCTCGGCGGCCGTTCGCAGAGTCTTGGGCGCCTGCGTCACGCTTCGCCCGCCCCAGCCAGGGGCGTCCACAGCACCTGCTCGATGTGGGCCGCCCCGGTCGCCAGCATCACCAGCCGGTCGAAGCCGAGCGCGGCGCCGCTGGCCGGCGGCATGAGAGAGAGGGCGGCGAGGAAGTCCTCGTCGATCGGATAGCGCTCGCCGTAGAGGCGCTGCTTCTCGGCCATCTCCGCCTCCAGGCGGCGGCGCTGCTCGGTCGCATCGGTCTGCTCGCCGAAGGCATTCGCCAGCTCCACGCCGCTCACATAGAGCTCGAAGCGCTCGGCAACGCGGGGGTCTGACGCCAAGCGCCGCGCCAGCGCCGCCGAGCAGGCCGGGTATTCGGTGAGGATCGTGGCCCGGCCGTTGCCGAGCGCCGGCTCGATGCGCGCAACCAGCACGCGGCTGAACACGTCGCTCCAGCTGTCGTCGGGCGCGGTGCGGATGCCCGTCCGGTTTGCCGCCGCAGCGAGCGCCACGGCATTGCCGGCGTCCTCGTCGACGGTGGCCAGGAGATCGATGCCGGCCCATCGCTCGAAGGCCTCTGCAACCGTGATGCGCTCGGGCGCAACCTTGGGATCGGCGGCGCGCCCGCGAAATTGCAAGTGCGCGGCGTCCGCCGCCTCGGCGGCGATCCGCAAGATCGCCCCGCAGTCCTGCATCAGCCGCTCGTAGGGCTCGCGCGCGCGATACCACTCCAGCATCGTGAAGGCCGGGTGATGCAAAGGTCCCTGCTCGCGATTGCGGAAGGCCGGCGCGAAGGTGAAGATCTTCTCCTCGCCCGCCGCCAGCAGCTTCTTGGCCGCGAACTCCGGCGAGGTGGCGAGATAGAGCGGCCGGCGTGTGCCGTCGGTGCCGATCAGCTCGGTGGCGAAGGCATGCAGATGCGTCTCGTTGCCGGGCGACACCTGCAAGGCCGCGGTCTCCACCTCGACGAAGCCCGCCGCCTCGAACCAGCGGCGCAGCGCTCCCTTGATGCGCCCGCGCGCGGCGAGGAACGGCCGGCGATCGGCATGGGCGTCGGGATGCCACCAGGGGCGTTGCTGCAGCTCTCTCTGCAACGGCTTTAGTTGCTCCTTGGCGCTCGCGATAAACGCCTGTAGAAAGCGCCAACTGATGTGGCGAGCGGCCGTCGTTCCGGCGCGAGCGGGGCTTTTTCGTCTCCAGGAATGCGGCGGAGGATCGATGGTCAAGGTTATCGCAAGCTCGGTGCGCAAAGGCAACGTGCTCGAGGTTGGCGGCAGGCTGTGCGTGGTCCTCAAGGCCGAGAACATCCATCCGGGCAAGGGCACGCCGGTCACGCATCTCGACATGCGGCGCATCTCCGACGGCGTCAAGATCACCGAGCGCTACCGCACCACCGATCAAGTGGAACGCGCCTACCTCGATGAGAAGACCTACAACTATCTCTACGAGGACGACATGGGCTTCAATTTCATGGAGCCCGAGACGTTCGAGCAGATTGCGGTGCCCAAGGACATCATCGGCGACCAGTCCGTCTATCTGCAGGAGAATATGCCGGTCAGCATCAGCCTGCACGATGGCGTGCCGATCTCGGCCGAGCTGCCGCCACGCGTCACGCTGGAGATCGTGGAGGCCGATCCCGTCGTGAAAGGGCAGACGGCGTCGTCGTCGTTCAAGCCGGCGGTGCTCTCCAACGGGCTGCGCGTGATGGTGCCGTCGCACATCCAGGCGGGTACGCGCGTCGTGGTGATGACGGCGGACGGCTCCTACGTCGAGCGCGCCAAGGACTGAGGCGCCGGCCTCAGTCGCTCTCCGGCTCGCCCCGGAACGTGGCTTGGCGCGGATGCACGACATCCTTGAAGGCGTCGAAGCCTTTCCAGGCCGGCTCGACCGGATCGCGGCCGGGCCTTGGCACGTAAGCCGAGGGTTCAGCCAACTGGAGCTTGGGGATGTAGCGCGGGCAGTTGGGAAAGATCGCCCGCGCCGTCACGCGCACGATCAGCTGGGCGCCGATGGTGTGGGCGAGCAGTGGGTCCTCCCGCGAGAGCCGCGCCTGCCCGTTGACGCGCAGGCGTCTGGGCTTCTGGTGCAGGTCGATGAACAGCAGGCCGACCTCGGGGTTCACCAGGATATTGCCGAGGCTCTTGAACATGCCGTTGCCGTCGTAGTCGGGGAACGCGAGCTGATCGGGCGCGGTCACCTGAACGAAACCCGGCGCGCCGCCCTTGAACGAGCAATCGGGGCGGCCATCGGCGTCGGCCGTGGCGATGAAGAAGTAGATGGCGCTTTCGATGAAGGCCTTGTCGTCGGCGGTGAAGGCCGTGCGCGTGAGCTTCTCCTCCAGCCGGTCTGAGATGCGCCGGCTGTCGAAGGCGTCCTGCAATTGCCGGTTGCCCTCGTGATACATGATGCTGTCGGCCATTTTTTTGCCTTCCTGTCTCCGCCACTCAAATCCAGACCGCCCCGGGGGAATTCCACCAAGGCGCACAGAAGTGCGCATACACCGAGGGTGGAGCTGGTAAAGGCATGATAGCGAAACCCAAGCGCAACGGTGGAGGCCGTTGGGAGCCCCTCGGCTGAGCCGTGTTGTCCGGGGTAAGGAACCCAGTAAAGAGCACGCTAACCTAACGGCATCCCCTTGCTCTGCCTCGCCTTTGTGGGCTAGCAATCGTCTGGTATACCAGGCGTCCCACGTTGGCCACCAAGACCCGCGAAAAAGGCCGGCGTCGCCCGCTAGGGAGGAGCGAAGGAGTGAATAGCGAGGTCGTCTCGCGCCTCGACGGACAGGCGTATGCGCACGCGGCGCCGGCGGCCGGCCGGGCCGCGGAGCCCCTGATCGAGATCAACGACCTCAATGTTCGCTTCGTCACGTCGCACGGCACCGTGCAGGCGGTCGAGGGCCTGAGCTACTCCGTCTATCCCGGTGAAATGGTGGCGATCGTCGGCGAGTCGGGCTCCGGCAAGTCGGTGTCCGCGCTTGCCGTCATGCGGCTGCTGCCGGTGGGCACGGCCCGCACGCAAGGCTCGGTCCGCTTCGGCGGCCGCGAGCTGCTCGATCTCTCCGACGAGGAGATGCGCCGCATCCGCGGGCGCGAGATCGCCATGATCTTCCAGGAGCCGATGACCTCGCTCAATCCGGTCCTGAAGATCGGGCTGCAGATCATGGAGCCGCTCACCATCCATCTCCACATGGATAAAGCGGCGGCGCGGGCCAGGGCCGTCGAGCTCTTGACGCTGGTCGGCATTACCGACCCCGAAAGCCGGCTTTCGCAATACCCCCACCAGCTCTCCGGCGGCATGCGCCAGCGCGTCATGATCGCCATCGGCCTGGCCTGCAATCCCAAGCTCCTGATCGCCGACGAGCCGACCACGGCGCTGGACGTCACCATCCAGGCGCAAATCCTGGAGCTGATGAAGGACCTCTCGCGCCGGCTGCACATAGCCGTGGTGCTGATCACCCACAACCTCGGCATCGTCGCCCGCTACGCCGACCGCGTGAACGTCATGTACGCCGCCCGCCTGGTCGAAAGCGGGAAAGCCGAGCGCGTGTTCGCCAAGCCGCTGCACCCCTACGCGCGCGGCCTGCTCACCGCCGTGCCACGGCTCGACCGCGGCCGCAGTGCCAAGCTCTCCACCATCGACGGGGCGCCGCCCAACTTGCTCAGCCCCCCCTCGGGCTGCCGCTTCCGCCCCCGCTGCCGCTTCGCTATTGAGAAGTGCCTCGAGGATCCGCCCTATGTGGAGGGAGAGCCGGGCCACGTCGCGGCCTGCCATCGCGTGTCCGAGATCGAGGCGTTGGACCCGCCGCTGGAGCGCGGGGCAAGCTCGGCCAAGGCGGAAAGCGAAGGCCGCGATGAGGCGCCCATTCTCGATATCGTGCACGCCAAGAAGTACTTCCCCGTGCGCGTCGGGTTCCTGCGCCGCGCCAAGCTGGTGCGCGCCGTCGATGACGTGACGCTCGACATCAAACGCGGCGAGACGCTGGGTCTGGTCGGCGAGTCGGGTTGCGGCAAGTCGACCCTGGGCCGCCTGGTGCTGCGCCTCGACGAGCCGACGGACGGCGTGATCCGCTTCG
>DATEVP010000010.1:0-9286 GCA_035258465.1 Hyphomicrobiaceae bacterium | reverse complement strand
GCTCAAGCCTCGGTTCCACGAATGCGCCTCGGTTACCGCCAATTGCAGCGTACATTTTTACCTATTCTTATCCATGATCGTCCTCCTTTTTCCTGGGGATACCCCTCAGAAGGAACCTATTAGGAGACGGCCCCGATAATTCGCCCCGGGAAGAATTCGGGGAAGCGCGATGCTTGCTGGGGACCAGAAGCGAAGTCCTTTGCCTGTCCGCAGTCTGGTGAGCCTTTTGGGCGCCGCCGTCGCGCTCATCACAGCCATTGCGTTTCCCATCGGTTACGGCGTGATCGGCTATTTCAAGGAGGCGCGAACGCTCGCCTGCAAGGCCGACCTGACCGCGTCTCGCGCGGCGCAATACATCTACGCTCCCGACGCGCCCTGGCGCTACGACACCGACCAGCTGGCTGCCATCAGCGAAATCAGCAGCAGCACCGGCGCCCCCATCGTCCAGCGCATCATGGATGCGCGCGACACCCCGATCATGCGCAAGGGCGAGGCCCTCGCCTGGCCGACCTTCGCCCGCCGCGCGCCGATTGTCGCCGCCGGCTCGGTCGTCGGTATCGCGGAGGTATCCGCCAGCCTGCGTCCGCTGCTGACGGAGGTCGCCCTCGTCGGCCTCGCCGGCCTGCTGCTGGCGGCGGTCGCCTACTATGCCTTCGCCGTGCTGCCGCTCGAGGTCATCGATCGCTCGCTCCGCAGCCTCGAGGAGGCAAACGAGAAGCTCCGCCGGCAGAACCTGCTGCTCGACGCGGCCTTCGAGAACATGGCGCAGGGCCTGGCCATGTTCGATGCGCAGGAGCGGATCGTCGTTGCCAACGATCGCTACGCACAGGTCTATGGCCTGGATCCCGCCCAGTCGAAGCCCGGAACCACCCTGCGGGAGGTGGTCGAGCAGCGCTTCGTCAAGGGCATGTATCCCGGCGCTAGCCTCGACGTCGTTCTGGCAACGATGCGCGAGCGCATCGCGGGCGGCAAGCCGAGCCGCCTGACGATCCAGCTGGGTGACGGGCGCATCATAACCTCCGTGGTCCAGCCGAGGCCCGATGGCGGCTGGGTCGTGACCCAGGAGGACATCACCGAGCGCGAGCACCTCAATGCGCAGCTGGCGCATCAGAACACATTGCTGAAGCAGGGCGAGGAGGAGCTCAAGGCCCAGAACCGGCGTTTCAATGCCGCCATCAACAACATGTCGCAGGGCCTGTGCCTGTTCGACGCCGAGCAGCGCGTGGTGTTCGCGAACCGCCGCTATGCCGAGCTCTACGGCCTATCGCTGGAGCAGGTGAAGCCCGGCACGACGCTTGCCGAGATCTTCGCGGCGCGGGTCGCCAACGGCGCCTACGCCAACGCCGCTGCCAAGCAGGTCGTCGACAAGGCCATCGCCAGCTTCGGCAAGCGGGTCTCGGAGATCATCCATCTGAACGATGGGCGGTTCATATCCGTGCTGCGCCGGCCGATGGCCGACGGCGGCCTGGTCAGCACGCACGAGGACGTGACCGAGCGCGAGAAGCTCAAGCAGCGGCTCGAGCAGCAGCACGAGCAGCTCGACCTCGCCATGAACAACATGTCGCAGGGCCTGGCGATGTTCGACAGGGAGCAGCGGCTCGTCGTCTGCAACAAGCTTTACGCGGAGATGTACGATCTTACGCCCGAGCAAGTGGCGCCCGGAACCACGGCGCGACAGATCCTGAGCTATCGGGTCGCCAACGGATGCTACCGGGCCGCCGAAGCCGACGGGCTCGTCGACCGGCTGTTGGTGCGGTTCGGCAAGATCGCGTCGGAACATCAAGAGCTGGCCGACGGGCGCGTGATCGAGGTCAAATGCCGGGAGGCGGCTGCCGGCGCCGTCGTCATAACGCACGAAGACGTCAGCGAGCGGCAACGGCTCAATGCGCTGCTGGAGCAGAACAACCGCCTGCTGAGCGAACGAACGTCGCGCTTGCAGGCCATCATCGACAACTTCCCGGGCGGAATTTTCTTCTTGGACGGCGACCTGCGCGTCACCGTCTGCAACGAGAAAGCAAAGAAGTTCCTCGATCTGCCGGACTCGTTGTTCGCCGCCGGGCCTCCGTCGCTGGAGGCGATTTTCCGGCTGAACGCGAGCCGCGGCGAATTCGGCCCCGGCGACGTCGAAAAGCAGGTGGCCGAGCGCATGGCCCTGGTCAAGGAGCGCCAGCCCTACATATCGGAGCGCGAACGCCTGGATGGAACGGTGCTCGAGATGCGCGGCGTGCCGCTCGGCGACGGCGGTTTCATCACGACCTACATGGACATCACGGAGCGGCGGCGCTCGCAGGCCAAGATCGTGCACATGGCGCTGCACGATGCGCTGACCGAGCTTCCCAACCGCGTGCTGCTCAATGAGCGGCTGGAGCAGGCGCTGGCCCGCGTCAAGCGCGGCGAGGTGCTGGCCGTCCATTTGCTCGATCTCGACCACTTCAAGATCGTCAATGACACGCTGGGCCATTCCGCCGGCGACAAGCTCCTGAACCTGGTGAGCGATCGGCTGCGCGCCCTGGTCAGGGAGACGGACACGATTGCCCGCATGGGTGGCGATGAGTTCGCGGTTCTCCAAGTCGCCGTCGCGCAACCGGCCGACGCCACCGTGCTGGCGCTGCGGATCATCGAGGCGGTGAGCCAGCCCTACCAGATCGATGGGCACCAGGTGGTGATCGGCGCCAGCGTCGGCATCGCCATCGGGCCGACCGATGGGCTGACCCCGGACCAGCTGCTGCGCAACGCCGACCTCGCGCTCTACCGGGCCAAAGGCGATGGGCGGGGCACCTACCACTTCTTCGAGTCCGAGATGGACGCGCAGATGCAAGCGCGCCGCCTCCTCGAGAACGATCTGCGCAAGGCGCTGCCGGCCGGCGAGTTCGAGCTCCACTATCAGCCCGTCGTCGATCTCAAAAGCAACCAGATCAGCAGCTTCGAGGCCCTCATCCGCTGGCGCCACCCCGAGAAAGGCCTGCTCGCGCCGGACGCATTCATCCCGGTCGCCGAGGCGATCGGCTTCATCGTCCCGCTCGGCGAGTGGGTGATCCGGCAAGCGTGCGCGACGGCCGCCAGTTGGCCCGGTCAGGTGAAGGTCTCGGTCAATCTGTCGTCGCTGCAATTCAGGAGCGCTGGGCTCGTCGACACCATCGTCGATGCGCTGTCGGCCTCGGGCCTGCCGGCCGACCGGCTCGAGGTCGAGATCACCGAAACCATCCTGCTCAACGGCAGCGAAGCGACGCTCTCGACCCTCTATCAGCTGCGCCAGCTCGGCGTGCGCATCGCCATGGACGACTTCGGCACGGGCTATTCCTCGCTCAGCTACCTGCAGAGCTTCCCCTTCGACAAGATCAAGATCGACCGCTCGTTCGTGAAGGATATTGCCGACGGCGTCGGCTCGCTCAACATCGTGCGTGCGGTGACGGCCATGGCGACCGGGCTCGGCATGGTCACGACCGCGGAGGGCGTGGAGACGAGCGAGCAGCTCGAGATGGTCCGCACCGAGGGCTGCACCGAGATCCAGGGCTTCGTGTTCAGCAAGGCCGTGCCGGCCAGCGAGGTCGAGCAGCTCCTGGCCGGTGCCCGCAAGGGAGCCGCGGGGCTCGCCGCTTGAGCGGGGCACCGGATCGGACAGCGTCCGTGCTCAGCCCGTGATGTGGGCGACGTTCTCGTAGGTGTCGGTCTTGGGTGCGCCGCTCAGGAGCCCCACGAGATCGCCCCAGATCGCTTGGATCCTGGCAACCGCGGCATCGGCGTCGGCCTTGCTGCGATAGACAGCGACGACGACGCCCTGTCCGTCGCCTCGCCACATGCCATAAGCATCGACCATGCCCGGCAAGGCTTTGGCGCGCGGCGCCATCTCCTCGATCTTGGCTGCCAGCTCGTTGAGCCGAGAGGGGTCCACCTTGAAGGTCGTGACGCGAGCATACATGGGCGTTCCTCATATGCATGATTTGATCCACGCGCTGTGACCTTCGCACGCCAGTGGCGCGTTACAAAGGCGTGGCGGCCGCAACGCTTGACCGGCTGCTGCTCCCGGCCTCTATTGCGGCGAGCGAGACCGGCGAGGATTCCCATGTGCGCTGCTGCGCAAGGTCTATCCCAAGATCGAGCCCGATATTGCCGAGAGCTGGACCAGTAGCCGGTGACGCCGCGGCCACATGCCATCGTGATCGTGGGCGGCGGCGCAGGCGGCCTGGAGCTCGCCACGCGGCTGGGCAACAAGCTGGGACGGCGCCGCAAGGCCGCCGTCACGCTCATCGACGGCAAGCGCACGCACCTGTGGAAGCCGCTGCTGCACGAGATCGCCGCCGGCAGCATGGACGAGGACGTGCACGCCATCGACTATCTGGCCCAGGCCTATTGGCACGGTTTCGTCTACCGCGCCGGCAGCATGGTGGGCCTCGATCGCAGCCGGCGCGTGGTGCACGTGGCGCCCTTCATCGACGACGAGGGCCGCCAGATCACGCCCGGCCAGGAGGTCGGCTACGACACGCTGGTCGTTGCCATCGGCAGCCAGACCAACGATTTCGGCACGCCCGGCGTGAAGGAGCATGCCCTGGCGCTGGACACGGCCGAAGACGCGGCCCGCTTCCACCGGCGCCTGGTCAATGCCTGCATCCGGGCAAACACGCAATCCGAGCCCTTGCGCCCGGAGCAGCTGCACGTGGCCATCATCGGCGCCGGCGCGACGGGCACGGAGCTTGCCGCCGAGCTGCACAAGACGACGCGGCAGCTGATCGCCTTCGGGCTCGACCGCATCGATCCCGACAAGGACATCCGCATCGACCTGATCGAGGCGGCGCCGCGCATTCTGCCGGCGCTGCCCGAGCGGCTGTCGAAGGCCGCCGTCGGGCTGCTCGAGGGGCTCGGCGTGCGCATGCATGTGGGCGCGCGCGTGGCCGAGGTGCTGCCCAATGGCGTCATGCTGGCCACCGGCCTCGTCATCCCCGCCGAGCTCGTGGTCTGGTCGGCCGGCATCAAGGCGCCGGACTTCCTCGAGGGCATCGCGGGATTGGAGACCGATAACCTCAACCGGCTGATCGTGCGCGCCACGCTGCAGACGACGCGCGACGACGATATCTTCGCCTTGGGCGACTGCGCCGCCTGTCCCTGGCCCGGTCACGCCACCCCGGTGCCGCCGCGCGCCCAGGCCGCGCACCAGCAGGCCTCGCATCTGGCCTGGCAACTGCCGCGGCGCCTCAGGGGCGAGCCGCTCAAGGGCTGGCACTACCGCGATTTCGGCTCGCTCGTGTCGCTCGGCTCCTACTCGACGGTGGGCAGCCTGATGGGCAAGCTGATCGGCGGCCATCTCTTCATCGAGGGCTTATTTGCCGGCCTGATGTACCGGTCGCTCTACAAGCTGCACCAGCTGGCGCTGCACGGGTTCACCAAGGTGACGCTCGACACCATCGCCCGGCTCATCACGCGGCGCACGGAGCCCCAGGTCAAGCTGCACTGAATTGTCGTGGCGCCCGGTGACCTTCGTGGTGAGCTTGTCGAACCACGAGGCCACGACGGGTGCCTCTCAGCCGCCCTTCGACAGGCTCAGGGCGGTGTTGCGAGTGCGGCCACGCTGCCAGACTCAGAGTGCATCGACGATTCGGGAGTCGATCAGGCGCCGATTGAACTCCAGGATTTCGGGGCAGCCGTGGTGGCGGCCCTTGCAGACGGCCATCAGGCGCTTGCGCTCGCGGTAGGCATCCGAGAGGGGCAGGCCGGCCGCATCGAGCATGACCGTGCCCAAGTAGGGGATATCGAGGACCTCCAGCTCGGGAAGCGGCGGCGGACGGTAGCGCACGCCATCGACGGCGTAATAGGTCATGAGGGCGGCCTGGTTGCCGCTCTGCATGACGTCCTCGATGTAGACGTCCTCGCGAAAGCCGAGCAGCGGCAGCGTGGCGAGCGGCTGGTGGTCGCCGTACTGGACGATCAGGAATTGCTCGCTCGGAAAGCGCGTGTGAAGCTCGGCCAGCAGGAAGGCATAGTCCTGGTGGGTCATGGCCAGCCGGCGCAGGTATTCGTGCATGTTGGCAGACGTGCCCGGCCCGCCGCCTGGAACCTCGACCTCGGGCATGTACGTGTAAGTGTAGGGGCCGTGGGTGGCCATGGTCTCGACGAAGACGAACAGCGGCTGACGCGACGCCTTGAAGTGGCGCTCCATCTCGGCGAGCGCGCTCGCATAGTAGAAGCGATCGCGCTCGACCGACGAGGTGGCGCCCTGGTCCGTGGCGTCGAGCATCTGGTGGAAGCCGACCGCATCGAAGAACTTGCCGATCGCCAGGTAGATGCGCAGCATCGGGTGGACGGCGACATTGCGGTAGCCGCAGCGTGCGAGGGCTTGGGGCAGGGTCTCCCGCATCTTGCCTGCCATGATCGTCTGGGCGAACTGGTGCAGGCCGCCCAATGACAGCGCCGACAGCCCCGTAAGAGCCGAGAACTCGGTCAGCCACGACGCGCCGCCGTAGGTCTCGACGCGGAGCTTGTGCACCTTGCCGTCGAAGGATTGAAACAGGGGGTCGATTGTCTTGTCGTAGCGCACGGAGGGGAAGTAGTGCGGCGGGACCACCGACTCCTGGTGGATCAGGATGATGTGCGGCGGCTTTCCTGCCGGCGTGCAGCCCGCGGGCAGGCTCAGCGCCGGGCCCGGTGCGTTGCGGGAGGCGTCCATCAGGTGCCCGCGCCACAAGGTCCTGATCGTGTCCGGCCATGAGGAGAGCCAGAACGAGAGGTAGCGGTCCTCGAAGTAGAAGGCCGTGTGCCGGGTGACGTCCTTCGTGAAGGCGCCGACCCCGGTAAGCATCGCGAAGATTGCAACGGCCGCAAGACCATGGACTCGGTGCAAGCGGGTGCTGTCGAGCCGCCAGGCGATCCAGGCCAGCAAGCCAACGGCCGCCGAGGCAGCAAGCAAGCCAGCCGCGTGGCCTTTGTTGTCGTGCCACAAGCCGACAATGCCGGACCAGGAGCGCACGAAATAGGCGACATCGTAGGCGTGCAGCACGACCCCGGTCGGCTCCTGCTTCAGGACGGCGACGGTGCGGAGCAAGGTTATGATCGCGGCGACCAGAACCGTCGCCACGAGCAAACGCCGCGAAACCAACAGCACCAGCGCGCCGAGCGTCAGAACCGCGCCCGAGACGAACAGGACATCGCCGGCATCGCCATCGATCGACCAGGAATGGACGACCATGCCGCCAAGGAGCGCGGCGGCGCTCGCCCAAACCGTCCGCGCAGGTAGCGGCGCCAACCGCATGCGGCCGGCACCGAAACGAGCCGGGGTGCTTGGCAGGTCGAATTCGCGCTCGGTCATGGATTTCCAATGGTACCCGGATCGGCCTGCGCACTTTCTGGTAGGCAGCGCCTGAATGCACTCTGAATGCCGGCCGGACCGCCGGCGCATCCGAGCCTAGCAGGCTTCGGCCACGACAGCCCGGCCGCCGGCGGCTACACTTGGCCGCTGCTGAACGCTGGCTTTTCCCTTGACCGGAAGCCGGCGGGGTAACGACCGGGAGGACGCCGAGAGCATGACCGACATCGTGATCACCGAATTCCTCGAGCCGCAGGCCGTGGAGATTCTCGCGCGGCGGTTCAACGTGCATTGGGACCGCGAGCTGTGGAACAAGCGCGCGGACCTCGAGAGGCTCGTGCGCGACATCCCCGCGCTCATCGTGCGCAACCGCACGCGGGTGGACAGGGCGCTCATCGACCTGGCGCCGAAGCTCAAAGTGGTCGGCCGGCTCGGCGTCGGCCTCGACAACATCGATGTCGCCGCCTGCGAGGCACGGGGCATCGAGGTGTGCTCGGCGCGCGGCGCGAATGCGACCTCGGTTGCCGAATACGCCATCGCCATGGCCATGCTGCTGCTGCGCAAGCGCGCCTATCTCGACACGCACCGCCTGGTCGCGGGAGAGTGGCCGCGCGAGGAGCTGGGCAGGGGCGCCGAGCTCGCCGGCAAGCGGCTCGGCATCGTCGGGCTCGGCTCCGTCGGCGGCACCGCGGCGCGCAAGGCCCGCGCGCTGGACATGCGGGTCGTTGCCAGCGATCCCTATCTCCCCGACAGCCACGAGAACTGGAACCTGGCCGAGAAGGCATCGCTCGAGGTGCTGCTCGCCGAGGCGGACGTGGTCACGCTGCATTGCCCGCTCAACGCCGAGACGCGCGGGCTCGTCGGCGCGCGCGAGCTTGCCCGCATGCGGCGGGGCGCCATCCTGATCAACTCCGCGCGCGGCGGCATCGTCGAGGAGGAGGCTTGCGCGGCCGCGCTGCGCAGCGGCCATCTCGGCGGGGCGGCGCTCGACGTGTTCGACGACGAGCCGATCAAGAGCGAGGCCGGCAAGCGCTTCGCCGGCATTCCCAACGTGATCCTGACGCCGCATATCTCGGGCGTGACGGTCGAGGCCAACCATCGCGTGAGCCTCATGACGGTGGAGAGCGTGGCCCGCGTTCTGGACAGGGCGCGGTGAGTTCCGCGGCCACGATAGGTGCTGCGGAACTCGAGGCGCTGATCGCCGCCGCGCTCGTGGCATCGAACACGTCGGAGGCGAACGCGGCATCGGTTGCGCGCGCCCTGGTGCAGGCCGAGATCGATGGGCAGAAGGGCCATGGGCTGGCCCGCGTGCCGAGCTACGCCGCGCAGGCCAAGGCCGGCAAGGTCGATGGGCATGCCACGCCGGAGGTCAGGCAAACGCGCCCCGCGAGCCTGATGGTCGACGTGCGCAACGGCTTTGCCTATCCGGCCTTCGATCTGGCGATTGCGCGGCTGCCGGGCCTCGCCGGCGCCGCCGGGATCGCTGCTGCCGGCTTCGTGCGCTCGCACCACTTCGGCGTCGCCGGCCGCCACGTCGAGCGCCTGGCGGAGGCCGGCCTGCTGGCGCTGGCCTTCGGCAACACGCCCAAGGCCATGGGCGCCTGGGGCGGCAAGCGGCCGGTGCTCGGCACCAACCCGATCGCGTTTGCCGCACCGCAAAGGGGCACACCTCCCATCGTCGTCGACCTGGCCTTGAGCCAGGGGGCGCGCGGCAAGATCGTCTCCGCGGCGCAGAAAGGCGAAGCGATTCCCGCCGATTGGGCGGTCGACGAGCGTGGGCTCCCCACCACGGATGCGGCGGCCGCCCTCAAGGGCACGCTGCTGCCCGTCGGCGGCTCGAAGGGCGCGGCCTTGGCCCTGATGGTGGAGATCCTGAGCGTGGCGCTGACGGGGGCGCGCTTCGCCTTCGAGGCAAGCTCGTTCTTCGATGCGCAAGGTTCCCCGCCCGGCGTCGGACAGCTCCTGATCGCCATCGATCCCGGCGCGTTCGGC
>DATEVP010000009.1:0-5718 GCA_035258465.1 Hyphomicrobiaceae bacterium | reverse complement strand
CAACATTCTCCCGCGAGAGCGGGTTCGTTCAGTTGGCACGACTCGGACCTCCGCGGCGCGGCAGCTTTCGGAGCATAGCGGCGGTCGGCCCCATGCCATCTGTTGGTGCGTTGATGCAAATCTGCTTGGACTGGTTGATGTTTCGATAGATCGGAAAGCGCAAGAGCGGGGCGCGCCACGCGCGGACGCGCCCTATTTGCTCGCCGCGCTGGCCGCCGCAGCCGGTGCGGCGGTGAGCCGCTTCAGGTCGGCGTTGATGCGCACGGCGTTGGCCTCGCCCAGGCGTGCGCGATAGACCTGGATGTTCGACAGCACCTTCTGCACGTACTCGCGCGTCTCCTCGAAGGGGATGCGGTAGATCCAGTCGAGCGGGTCGACCTTCTTGTCGCGCGGGTCGCCGAACTCCTTGATCCACTCGCGCGCCCGCCCCGGCCCGGCGTTGTAGCCGGCCAGCGTCAGCACATAGGAGCCGCTGAACTCGGCCATGCGGTCGGCGATGTAGGCGCTGCCGAGCATGGTGTTGTAGGCGGGGTCCTTCATCAGCCGGTCGATCTGGCACTTGAGCTTGTAGTCCCGGCACACGTGCTTGGCCGTCACCGGCATCACCTGCAGGATGCCGCGCGCGCCCGCGCCCGACTGCGTGGTCGTGTTGAACTCGCTCTCCTGCCGCGCAATCCCCAGGATCATGGCCGGCTCGGGTGGCTGGCGCAGCGGCGTGTATTGGGGCAGCGAGTGGATGGGGTAGGCGTAGTAGACGAGGTTCATGCCCCGCCCGATCGCGGTCTTGCCGATCCGCACCGACGCCTGCGTGTCGCCCAGCGCCGCCGCCAGATGCGCGATCATGGCGAGCTCCGCCTCGGTCCGCAAATGGTTGCGCAGGTGGATCAGGAAGGCGCGCGACAGTGAAATGTCGAGCCCCGCCTTGCGCGCCACCACGATCGCCTTGACCGCGTCGGAGCCGTTGAGGCGGGCGATCTGCTCCCCGCTCGGTGCCGCCGGCGGCGTGACCTTGAGGGCGCCGGCACTCGGGTCGAGCCTGAGGCGGGCCAGCTGGCCATGGAAGGTGTCGAAATAGGCCGCGGCCGCCTGATAGTGCTGGCGCGCCTTCGCGAAATCGCCGAGCGCCTCGTGCGCCCGCCCGACCCAATACTGGCCGCGCGCATGACTGAGCGGGCCGTCGGCCGCGCTCGCCAGCGCCTCGAAATGGCGAAGCGCCAGCTTGGTGTCGCTCAAGTGCCTGAACGCCAGCCAGCCGGCGAAGAAAGATGCGTCCTTGCCGGCATTGGCGGAAAGCGGGCCGGGGCTGCGCACCAGCTCGTAGGCGGTCTTCGGCTTGCCGGCCTTCAGGGCGGCATAGGCGTTCGCGCGCCGCTCCTCCCACCATCCGTCCGGCTTGGCGAAATCCACCGGCTCGGTCTCGACCAGCATGGTCTTCCAGGCCTCTTCGGCCTTCTTCTGCCGCCGCAACGCCTGCGAGCGCTGCACCGCCAGGCCCCAGTCGGTATTGGCATACTTGGAGTACTTGGAGATCAGCTGAGAGGCGTTCTTGGCGCGCAGGAACACCGCCAGCCGTGCCTCGGCCTTCTTCTTCTCCTCGCCGGTGAGCAGCGCAATCACCCGGCGGATGACGGCGGCGCGCTCCTTGCGCTCACCGGTCCAGCGGCTGTCATTGAGCAAAAGCCGATCGAGGCGCCGCTTGTGCTCGGTCTCGGTCAGCAGCGATCCGACCCGCTTCAGGAATGCGGGCTCCAGGTTGGCTGAGATGTCGTGCTCGGTCCACGCCTTGACCGCCAATGCCTTAGCGCGCGCCTCGTCCTTGTCGGCAAGATGGGCGGACGCGAGCGCGGCGAGCCCGGCCGCGGTCCTGGGCTGCTGATTGCCGAAGAACGCCTTGATGTCCCTCGGGCTCGACTGGCTCGCCAGCAGGGCCTCCTCGGCGCGCTGATTGAGCAGCCCCCGGTCGGGCCAGTCCGGATTGGCGTCGAGGAAGGCGCGCACGTCCTGTGGCGATCCGAAGCCGCTGCGATAGAGATACCAGTCGACGAGCTTGCGCCCGGCCGGATCGGTGATCTGCTCCCGCACGGCCACGGCCTGCGGCACCTTCCCCCCGCCGATGGCGGCAATCGCCTCGCGCAGGCGGCCTGCATCCTCGGCCGAGACCGCATGGTCGCGGACGGAAGCGATGGCCGCGTCATAGCGGGCGACGTGCTCAGCCTCCTCGGGCAGCGGACGCGGCAGGGGCGTCGGCGGCAGCGTCGACACCGGCTTGCTCTCGGCCGCCGGCTGGGTGGCCGAGGCTGTAGCCTTCGGGGCGGCCTTGGGTTTGGCCGGCGTGCCCGATTTGGCCGCGGCCGGTTTCGCCTTAACCTTGGTGGTGGCGTCCTGGCCGGCTGCCGGCGCACCGGCAACGATGCTCGCCAACAGGAGGGTGGTCAGCGTCTTCGATGAGGCTCCCATTGCGTCCCATTCTGGTGACTGGGGTTTCCAACGGTCCTGGCGCTGGCGATGGACACCCCATTGGGGAGCAAAAACGGCACCAACGTGACCCTCCCCGGCCAGGCTCCCGAGCTTGCCCGGTTTTCCCACCACCGGCATGGAGTTTTTTACCTCTAGCCGTACATTTGCGTTGCGCTTGCACGGCGAAAAGCTATCAAGGTGGGCCGTACGGCATTCGAGGGCAACAGGCAGACGGGGCGCCGCGCAATGGAGCCGGCGCCAGATCGCGGGAGCAACCCATGTTCAAGGGTTCATTCACGGCGTTGATCACGCCCTTCAAGGGCGGCCAGGTCGACGACAAGGCGTTCGAGCGGCTGGTCGAGTGGCAGATCGAGGAGGGGACGCACGGTCTCGTGCCCGTCGGCACGACCGGCGAGTGCCCCACGCTCAGCCACGAGGAGCACAAGCACGTCATCGAGCTCTGCATCAAGGTCGCCAAGAAGCGCGTGCCGGTGATCGCCGGCGCTGGCTCGAACTCGACGGCGGAAGCGATCGATTTCACGCGCCACGCCAAGAAGGCGGGCGCCGACGCCGTGCTGCATGTGACGGGCTACTACAACAAGCCGACGCAGGAGGGGCTCTATCAGCACTTCAAGGCGATCAGCGATGAGGTCGACCTGCCGATCTTCCTCTACAACGTGCCCGTGCGCACGATCGTCGATATATCGGTGGCGACGATGGCGCGCTGCGCCAAGCTCGAGAACGTGGTCGGCGTCAAGGATGCCACCGCCAATGTCTCGCGCGTCACCTCGCAGCGGCTCGCCTGCGGCAACGACTTCGTCCAGCTCTCCGGCGAGGACAGCACGGTGCTCGGCTTCATGGCGCACGGCGGCATGGGCTGCATCTCGGTCACCTCCAACGTGGCGCCGCGGCTGTGCGCCGACTTCCAGAACGCCTGCCTGAAAGGCGACTGGAAGAAGGCCCGCGAGCTGCAGGACCGGCTGATGCCGCTGCATGAGAACCTGTTCTGCGAGTCCAACCCTGGCCCGGTGAAGTACGCCGCATCCCGGCTCGGGCTGTGCTCGGCCGAGCTGCGGCTGCCGCTGGCGCCGCTGAGCGAGGACTCCAAGCGCAAGGTCGACGCAGCGCTGAAGCAGGTCGGTCTCGCGAGCCTCGCCAAGGCCGCCGAGTAGGACGTTTCACCGGGCGGGCCCCGCAATGGCGGCCAAGAAGGACGACGGCCGCAAGCGCGTCGCCGAGAACCGCAAGGCGCGCTACGAGTACGCCATCGGCGACACCTACGAGGCCGGCATCCAGCTCACCGGCACCGAGGTGAAGTCCCTGCGCGCCGGCCAGGCCAACATCGCCGAGAGCTACGCTAGCGCCGAGAAGGGCGGCATCTTCCTGATCAACGCCTACATCCCGGAATACAAGGCCGCCGGCGACTTCTTCCAGCACGAGCCCCGCCGCCCGCGCCGCCTGCTGCTGCACAAGAACGAGATCCACAAGCTCGCCGTCGCGGTCGAGCGCCAGGGCATGACCATGGTGCCGCTGGAGCTCTACTTCAACGCGCGTGGCCGCGCGAAGCTGAAGCTGGCGCTGGCCACCGGCAAGAAGCTGCACGACAAGCGCGCCGACGAAGCCAAGCGCGACTGGCAGCGGCAAAAGGCCCGCCTGATGCGGGACAAGGGGTGAACTGCGCTGGGCCGCAAGAAATCGGGAATTTCAATTGCTATGGGCAGCAACACATCAAGACCGCAACATGATCGCTCTTGTCCACCCAATATCCTTGGTCTTAGTTGATTCGAAATGCCTCTTGCTGTAAGGTGACACGAGTCGCTTGACGCGTTTGGTGTCACGCGTCACAATACGCCATGCTGACCGCACGGCGCATACGGCATAAGGGGCTTAGGCTTCTTTATGCGGAAGGAGACCGGAGCAAGATCGATTCTCGATGGGTTGAGAAAATCGAGCGCATCTTGGCGGCACTCAGCATTGCGGCGACGCCGTCAGAGATGATCCTTCCCGGCCTTCACTATCACGAGCTGAAACACGATAGAAAAGGAACGCACGCTGTATGGGTCACTCGAAACTACCGAGTGACCTTCGAATGGGATTCCGAGGGACCTTACAACGTAGACCTTGAGGACTATCATGGGCGCTGATCTGGATAACGAGCTACCCGCCTTCGAGCCGCCGCATCCTGGCGAATATCTCCGCAAAGACATTCTGCCGGCGCTGGGCATGACAATTACCGACTTGGCTGACCACCTCGGGGTTACTCGGGCGTCGCTGTCGGAATTGGTGAATTGCAAGCGTGACCTGTCTTTGGAGATGGCGCAGCGCTTGGGTCAGGCCTTCCGCAACGGCACTCGATTCTGGTGGGCGCTACAGGCGCAGCGCGATATCTGGTTTGCTGAAAAAAGCAAAAAAATTCGGGTAAAGCCCGTTAAGTGGGAGCAAACAGACAAGCCGGACGCTGCGTAGTCTTGTCAGCTTTGCAGAACGAGAAATACGGATTGAAGCCGTGACTGACCCGCGCCATGAACCACTACGCCATCATCGTGTTCTGGTCTGACGAGGACGGGGCTTGGGTTGCCGACGTCCCGGATCTCAAGTCGTGCTCCGCCTTCGGCGCGACGCCGGAGGAGGCGGTGGTTGAGGTGCGCGTTGCCATGGAGGCGTGGCTGGCTGCGGCGCGGGAGGCGGGTCATCCAATCCCCGCGCCACGCTACCAGCCGCAGCATGAGGCAGCCGAGTAGTAGTAGCGGCTATGCCCGCATTGCGAAAACCACGGCAATATTGGGCGCAGGCGATTTGATCTCGACCACGACGGACTCCTCGATCGCCTCCAGGCCATGGAGCACGCCCTTGGGATGCCGGCAGCAGTCGCCGGGCCCGATGATGAATTCGTCCGCGCCCACGGTCGATTTGACTTTGCCCTTCACGACGTAGACGATCGACTCGTGCGTGTGGGTGTGGAGCGGCGCGCCGACACCGGCGGCGTAGTGGATCTCGAGGAGTGTCATCTCCTCGCCCTTGATCAGCGGCTTCACGAACATGTCGCCGCCGTATAAGGGCTTTCCCTCGACGGCGCTGACCCGCATTGCCTTGACATCGGCATTCCTGGACGTGATCACATTCGCCTCCGTGGACCGTCGCAGCGGCGATCGCGATGCGCCTCGAGTTGCGAATCCGGCGGAACGCCTCAGAACTGGATCACAAATCTCGGCCGCGCCACGTCGCTCGGCGAGGCCCGCATCATGGGACGCGCGCGCTCCC
>DATEVP010000008.1:0-4494 GCA_035258465.1 Hyphomicrobiaceae bacterium | reverse complement strand
GCTGGACCGCCGATCCGAACCGCGACAAACCGGGCCGCGATCTCGGCTACACGCGCTACGACAAGATCGCCGAGACGCTCGGTTGCCATGGCGAGTACGTCGTCAAGGCCGAGGACATTCGTCCCGCCCTCGAGCGGGCGCAGAAGAAGGTTGACCAGGGTATGGTGGCCGTCGTCAACGTGCGCACCGACTACCGCGCCCGTGCCGCCACCATGAAGTTCGCTCAATATTCAACCTAACCCGATGGAGCGAGGCGCTCGGCGCCATGAAAAAGGTGCCACGAAAGCCATACGGCCGACACCGTCATGCTTACCGCGATGGAGCGCCTGAACAGCCCCGAGATCGACTTAAGCAAGGTTACGGGCATTGGTGGAGCCTGCCATTGGCATCGAGCCAGAGGCTCCTATCTTCCGGTGAACGCACCCCCGCGTGAAATGCGACTTCGTCCGGATCGGGTCTTGTGTCACGAGCATCGCCGGTCCAAACGGCGCTGCGCAACTGTATGAGAGATGAAGGAGGGCCCTTCGGGTTCGGCGATCAGGTCGTTGAAGCGGTCATTGCCCTTCGAGGAAACGACACTCTCTGTGTTAGTGATAGGAGTTTTGACGACCTACATTGCGACTGGATCCGGCTCGTCACGTTGCGCTGAGAACTGAACAGGACCCAACGGAATTCCGAACGATCCCGGGATTTGGCCCCAGGCACCACACCTCAAGCCGGCCAGGCCTGGCCGCCGCCATCCACGCGAATGACCTGGCCCGACACAAAGGCCCCATGGGGCCCCGCAAGGAACTCGACCACGCGCGCCACCTCGTCCACGGTCGCAATGCGATCGAGAGTTCCCGTCTCGACCAGCCTGGCAGGATCGACGGCGCGCGTTGCCAGAAACCGCTCGGTGCGCGTGTCGCCAGGGGCGATAGCGTTCACGGTGACATTGTAGGAACGCATCTGGTCGGCAAGGCAGCGCGTGAAATGCACCACGCCCGCCTTCGCCGTCGCATAAATCGACCCATCTGTGCGGCCTTTGAAAGCGGCGACCGAGCTGATCGTAACGATGCGGCCGCACCGGCGCTCCATCATGCCACGCGCCACGTGCTGGCAAACGAAGATCGTGCTGAGGAGGTTGCGCTCGATAACGGAGCGAACGTCCTCCTCCTTGATGTGGACGGCGTCATTCGGATCGGGCTTCCCGCCCGCCGCGGCAATGTCACCGCCGGCGTTGTGGACGAGGATGTCAATAGCGCCGAGCTCGGCAACGACCGTCTTGATGCTGCGCTCGACCTCTGCCGCCTTTGTGAGATCTGCGAGGATTTTCACCGTACGCACGCCGTGCCCACCAGCAATCGCTCGAACTACGTTGGTGAGCGACTCAGTGCCGCCGTATTCGGACGGCCCCTGCTCACGCATGCCATGCACGCCCACGTGGCACCCGAGCGCCGCCAGTCGCTCCGCAAAGGCACGGCCAAGTCCACGACCGGCACCGGTGACGAGCGCCACTTGGCCTTCGAGTGCTCGGTCGGGCATGATGGTTTCCTCCTCGCAAGGGCTGTTGTGGAGCCGCGGGTTGGCTTGCGGCGATCAGTCGTGCGCCAGCGACAATGCGACTGCGAGGCTCTGCGCCAGGCACATGGGTCCCACCATCGTGCGCAGCGCTGCTTCCGGCATGTCGGGGATCTCAAACACCACGTCGGCCCCCTGGACGATCGGGCTCAGCAGGCTGTCCGTAATGACGACCGCCGGTACCTTGCGCGCCACCAGCTCCGGGAACAGCCGCGCCGTGTCGGGATTGTATCCCTTGAAGCTGATGGCGATGAGCGCATCCTGTGGGGTCGCGGCCGCTGCCTGCTCGCCCAGTGCACTGCCGAGCCCATCCAATATTGTCACGCGTCGGCCGAGCTTGCGCAGAACGTAGGTGAGGTGCGCGGCGACCGGAAACGAACCACCCAATCCCAGCACGTAAATGGTGTGTGCGGCGCCGAGCAGGGCGATAGCATGCGCCAAATCCTTCTCGCGCACGCCGTCCTGGAGGCTCTCGAGCGAGACCATGCCTTCCGAAGCGAACCGAGCAAGTACCGCGCGGGGGTTCTTGGCGTTGCGGAAGCGGCCGTCGCGTCTGAGCCCGGCGATGCGGTCCTTGTAGCTCGGCGCGATGCTGGCCACGAGGCGCGAACGGAACACCTGCTGCATCTCCGTGAAGCCGCCAAACCCGAGTGCGCGGGCGAACCGCACGATCGCCGACGGCTGGACGCCAGCGCGCTCGGCGACCGCCGCGACGGTGCCGAGTGCCATCTCCGTGGGATGATCCAGCACGAACTCGGCGATCTGGCGCAGGCGGTCGGAGAAGCGGGGGTGCCGGCGCGCGATCTCGACGCGCAAGGCCTCGTAGGTCTTGCGGGGAACGGTGCTTGTGTGTGTCTGCGTGCTCACCGCGTTGATTGCGTCGGATTGCCACTAGAGGTCTGTGCAGCATTCATGGCTTGTTTATTTCACTTCACACCAGCAGTTGGAATGCTTATTCTATGCCCCAATAACGAGCCGGCGTCAAACAGGGCTGCCGGCCAACTCAGGAGGAGGAGACGATGAAGCAGCCCCGCATTTCTCGTCGCGGACTCGTCAAGGGTAGCCTGATGGCGGCAGCGGCCGGGGGGACGGCGACGTTCTTTGGACCGTGGAGGCAGAACACAGCCTATGCGCAGGCCAAGCCGATCAAGCTCGGGTTGACCTGCGACGGTAGCGGTCAGTTCGGCAACAGCGGTCAGGACGATCTGCGCGCCATGCGCATGGCGATCGATGACGTCAACGCCAAGGGTGGCGTTCTCGGCCGCAAGATCGTCTGGATCACGGCGGATACGGAATCCGTGCCCGCTACCGGGACCCGGGTCGCCGAGCGCTTCATCACGCGTGAGGATTGCAGCATTCTGATCGGAGCCCTGCACTCCGGCGTCGCCAATGCCATTACGCAGGTGGCCAACAAGTACGGCACCATCTATCTGAACTCGAACTCATCGGCCCCCAGCGAGGCGGCCGAGAACTGCAGCCGCATCAAGTTCGTTTGGGACGGCAACGGCAGCAATTTCACCAAGGCGGCCGTCAAGAATGCCGTGAAGTCGATCGGCAAGAATTGGCTCCTGCTCACCAACGACTACGTCTACGGCCACTCGACCGCGGCAGCGACCAAGAAGGAGGTCGAGGAAGCTGGTGGGAAGATCATGGACAACCTGCTCGTGCCGCAGAACACCCGCGACTTCACGGCCTACCTGCTCAAAGTCCAGCAGCTCAAGCCCGATGTCGTGGCGACCGCCATGGGCGGCGACGACAACAAGGCGCTGCGTGAGCAGATCGCTCAGCTGAAGCTCGACGACGGCAAGCCGGCCTGGATCAACAACCAGCAGGATTGGCCCGATGTATGGGGTGCGCCGCAGACCCTGTTCGGCGTGTTCGGTACGACCTGGTACCACAAGCTGCAACTGCCGGGCATCGCCGAATTCGTGCAGAAATGGCAGGCCGCCAACAAGGATGGTCCGATCCCGGTGCCGGGTAACGTCTCGTTCAACGGCTACATGGCCACCCGCGAGCTGTTCCGGGCAATCGAGCGAGCCGGCTCCACCAACAACGTCAAGATCATCAAAGAGCTGGAGAACCTCAAGGTGCCGGCGGCGGAGCGCATGCAGCACCACGATGCCTACATGAACCCGGTCACGCACCAGATGCAACAGACGGTCTACTTGGCGCGCAAGAACCGCAAGCCGGTCGACAACACCGACCATTTCGAGATTCTGAGCTGGGCAGATCCGAAGTCGGTAGAGGACGATGTCGCCCCGACCAAGTGCAAGCTCATCCCTTACGAGCAGGTGCCGACGGTCGATGCCTGATCGGCCGGCTCATCGTCACGGCCGGGCCTGACACGGCCCGGCTGTCTCTTTTCGTTCCATGGGGCAGCCCGTGCTCGATCTGTTGCCGCATATCGTCAACGGCCTCGTCCTCGGTCTCTTGTTTGCGCTGATCGCGCTCGGCTTCATGCTGATCGTCGGCCTGATGGAGCAGATCAATCTGGCGCACGGCTCCCTGTTTGCGCTTGGCGCCTACCTCGCCCTGCAATTCATCGGCCCGAAGCCGCCGCTGCCCGATGACCTGGCTGCCCTATGGCTCCAGCTGCCGCTCGGGTGGCGCTACGCGCTGGCACTGCTGATCGCACCGTGCGTTGCCGGCCTCGTCGGTATTGCGGTGGAAGTTTGCATGCGCCGCACCTATGGCAAGGATCCGCTTTACGGGCTGCTGCTGACATTTGGCGCGGCGCTCGTGATCGAGGAGGGTATCCGCCTGATCTGGGGCACGCGCGACTATGTGCTGCCTGTGCCGCAGGCGCTGAGCGGCGGCTTCATATTCCAGGACCTGATCTGGTCGACGTACCGCTTCTATGCCGCGGGCATTGCGGCGGCGGCCATCGGTCTCGTATGGCTGCTGATCGAGAAGACGCGCTACGGGGCCATGATC
>DATEVP010000007.1:0-7846 GCA_035258465.1 Hyphomicrobiaceae bacterium | reverse complement strand
GGGGTTCGCCGCGATGCCGGAGTAGAGCTTGGCGGCGAATACCGTCTTGCCCGCAAACTTCGCCTCGAACGTGTGTATGATGTTGCGCGGGATGGTCTTGCCGTCCTTGTCCTTGCGCTGCCCGGTCTCCATGACATGGGAAACCAGTGTCTTGATCTCGATGACTTCGCCGACCTTGGCGCTGTCCGGTAGCTTGATGCGTGGTTTCGCCGACATTTTTATCTTCTCCCTCGATCTCTAGCCGCCGCAGCCGCCGATCGTCACTTTGACGGCGCGCTTGCCCATGTAGAACTTGCCGTCGCTCATCTCGGCGACGACGATGATGTCCTGGGTCTTGCCGAGGCGCATTCGGCTGGAGACGGCGGCCTTTCCCGACTGAGGCGTCAGAAGAAACGTGGCGATCTCCGGCCGCGGGTTGCCGGTGGACACGACATGAATGGCCTTCACGTGGTCATTGTCCGTCATCGGGCTCTCGACCGAGAGGGAGAACGGTACGGTGTTGCCGTTCTCGGCGATCTCGGGAAGATCCAGATTGATCTTGCCCTCTATCGGCTTGGCGTCGCCCTGAATCGTCTTCAGCCAGTCTGCGGCGGTTGGCGGGTCGGCCTGGGCCGATGCCCTGCCGCCCACGGCAAGGAGCGAGGCAAAGGCAGCCGCTCCCACCGCGCCGAGCAAGACGTCGCGACGGTCGACGACACTCAGTCTCAGTTGTCGCTTCATGTTTCCTCATCCGTTGTGCGGGCGCGCGCCCGATTGATGCAGATCCGTTCAACCGGATTCTTCAGCCGATCGAGGCAAGACCGAAGGGCGCGCGACTGCCGACCCCCGATGCCTCTTTCGCAAAGACGCTATTTGGTCCAATATTCAAATATGCGGATGTGCAAGTGTTATAATTCGGAGATCGGGCGCAGGTCAAGTCGCGCTGCTTGCGCAAGCCGGCCCGACGGCGGAAGCATTGATGAGGGTCAATTCCAGCCTTCCCGCGAGCGGGGAAATCTAGCAGGTTCAGAAGGAAACCAATCTCAGGGAGGAGAAGTCTTATGAGTGGCTTCAACAGACGTGAATTCGGCAAGCTGATCGGGGCGGCTGGCGCCACCGGTCTCGCGTCCGCGGGCTTCGGCAGGTTCGCGATCGCACAGGGGGCGGGCAAGGTCGTCATCATTGGCGGGGGAGCCGGCGGCGCGACGGTTGCGCATTACCTCAAGAAGGGGTCACCGAAGCTCGACGTCACCATCGTGGAGATCAATAAGCAGTACACGACCTGCTTCTTCTCCAACCTCTATCTGGGCGGCTTCCGCACGTACGACTCGCTGGTCCATCGCTACGACGATTTGGCCAAGCTCGGCATCAAGCTGGTGCACGAGCTTGCCACCGATGTCGACACGGCCAAGAAGACGGTGAAGCTGAGCGGCGGTCGGACGCTTGCCTACGACAACCTCGTGCTGTCGCCGGGGATCGACTTCAAGTGGGAGAGCGTGCCGGGATACTCGGCCGACGTGGCGCTGAAGATGCCGCATGCCTATAAGCCCGGCGCGCAGACCCAGCTTCTGAAGAAGCAGCTCGAGAGCATGGCCGACGGAGGGGTGGTCGTCATGGTCAACCCGCCGGCGCCCTATCGCTGCCCGCCGGGGCCGTACGAGCGCATGTGCATGATCGGGCACTATCTCAAGACCAAGAAGCCCAAGTCCAAGCTCGTCGTGCTCGATCCCAAGAAGGAGCTCATCTCGAAGGGCCCCGTGTTCAAGGAGGCGTTCGACAGCACCTACAAGGACATCATCGAGCTCAGTCTGTCCAACGACATCGACAGCCACGCCATCGCCAAGCTCGATCCCAAGACCATGCAGATCGAGACCAAGGCCGGCAAGAAGGTGAAGGCGGCCGTCGCCAACATCATTCCCGCCCAGAAGGCCGGCGAGATCGCGGCCAAGGCCGGCGTCACGGAGGGCGACTGGTGCCCGGTCAACGGCGAGGACTTCTCGGCGAAAAAGGCCAAGGACGTCTATGTTCTTGGCGACGCATCGGTCGCCGCGGAGATGCCCAAGTCGGCCTTCTCCGCCAATAGCCAAGCCAAGGTCGTCGCCAGCGCGATCGAAGCTGCGCTTGCCGGCAAGCAGAAGTTCCCGGCACGCTACCGCAACACCTGCTGGTCGATGGTGGCTCCGAACAACTCGGTCAAGGTCGGCGCGAACTACACGCCGAAGGAGGGCAAACTGGCCCCGGCCGACGGCTTCGTCTCCAAACCCGGCGAGGATGCGGGGCTGCGCAAGCAGACGTTCGAGGAAAGCCTCGGCTGGTACAGCGGCATTGTCTCGGACATCTTCGCCAAGAAGGCGTAAGAGCGACTTGACTTCGGATGGAGCAGGCGCAGTCTTCTGCCTGCTCCGCCGACTGCCAAGGAGGCGACTGCTGCCGGCCGTGAACGAGGCGCTTCAATTCGATGCCGCTCCGCTGGTCCTGCAGCGGGTCGGCATCCGGCCCGAGTGGCTCAATGCCTCCGGCCACTTGCGGGCAGCCCAGTACATCGTGCTCTTCGATCAGGCGATCGAGGCGTTTCTCGAGCGCATCGGCCTGTCGGGCGCACGCAACTCCGCAGCCGCACCGTTCCTCCTGGAGATGCACACCTGCTACCAAAAGGAGCTGCACGAGGGCGACGAGGTCCGCATCGAGGTGCAGGCTCTGGGGGTCGCAGACAAGCGCGTGCACCTCATCATGTTCATGCGCACCCGAGCCGGCGAGATCGCGGCCACGACCGAGCTTGCCATCGCCAACGTCGCCTTGGAAGGGCGCCGCGCGCAGCCGTGGACGGCCCAGCAGCGCGACACCCTGGCGGCACTGATGCGCGCCCATACCGGCCTTGCCGTGCCGCCGCAGGCAGGGCGCGCGATCGTGTTCGGCAGTCGCTGACGCGGCGCCTGAGGCGGCTGGGGGAAACCGACGAGAGGCTGCTTGCTCGCCTCGAGAGCCGGCAGAGGCCGACGCCGCTTCGGCTCGCGGCGCTGGTCGGCGGCGTCCGCTTCGCGTGTTCCGGGCAAGTGCGGGAAGAACATGCTGCTGCCCCTATGAGGGAAGGAATTTCCATATCGCCTTGCCATTCGCCATGGAAGCGCATTCTTTTTTCCTGAATATGGCGTATTTCTATTGCAATTTTCTCAGGCCTGGCCGAAATGTTCGGACGGCAGACAGGCACCGAAATGAAAAGAATTACCCACATCACCCCCCACTTCGCCGTGAGCTCCGTGCTTTCGCCGGACGATTTCGAAAGCGTCGCCGCGATGGGCTTCAGGTCGGTCATCTCCAATCTTCCTGACGGGGAATCGGAGGGCCACCCAACGAGTCATGAGGCGGCGGCCCTGGCCAGGCAGGCAGGCCTCGAGTACCGGCACGTTCCGGTCGTCAAGTTCGATATTTTCAGCGAGCGCTTCGTACAGGGCTTGGACGGCGCACTGCGTGAGCTGCCGGCGCCGGTGTTGGCGCATTGCGCTTCCGGCCTCCGGTCGGCGATCGCTTGGGCGGCCGTCGCGGTGCGGAGCCAATCGGCGGATTGTGTGCTCGCAAAGCTGACGGCGGCGGGCCTCGACTTGGAAATGATCCGCGACGATTTGAACGCCTGGAGCGATTACGCGCCGGCCGCGCCGATGCCGGCCGCGCTCGATGCCGGATGCGCGGAATCCGGTAGCGCGCCGGCGTGAGGGCGAAATCGGCTGCCTTGTCGGCTCTGATTGGGCGCGGGCTACGCGACGCTGCGTAGCATCCATCGCGTCAGGCCAGCCACCGGAGCGACAGCCAGATCGCCAGGAGAGCGGCCAGGGCGGCTACCTCGAAGGCGGAGACGACCCAGATCATCCAGACGATGCGCCGCGCGGACGGCGTCATGGGCTGCCACACGCGGCGCATGTACCAGCGCCAGGGGGCGAGCCAGCTCCAGCGCGTCCATGCACGCAGGTAGTCGTGCAATGCGCGTCCCCACGCATTCAAGCTCAGGTCGACCTCGCCGGCACGCGCCCGGCGCTCGGCTTCCGTGCCGCCCTCGTAGACATCGGTGACGACGAGATGCGACCCGCCCTCGCCCGCCGCCGACTCTACGCTGAAGGAGGTAGCCGTCTTGAGGCCGCCACTGTAGCGCACGTCGATGCCGGTCTCGCGCGGCGTCACGGCCAGGGCGACCTCGATGTCGCGCCCGTTCGAAAGGTTGTGCGCAGCGAGCCGATAGGTGCCCCCGCCGGTCGCCTCGAAGGCCGAGAGCTCGAGCAGCGGATTGACGCGGTAGAGACGCTCGATATCGTCGAGGAACAGGCGCAAATCGGCAGCGGCAAGCGGCGTCGCAATCCTCACCCACGCAGCATCCTCATGCTGCGCCGTGTGGTGGGGGCCTGGCTGCTGCGCGGCGGCCGTCATTCGGTGGCGACATCGTCATGCCCCGGGTGGGGAATGACGACGAGGGGAACGCGAAGGCCTCGCGCAAGCTTGTCGAGGTTGATGCGCGAGCGAAAGCCGGGCTGCCCCTTGGGTCGGGGAGCTCCGATCACGACGAGGTCGTACTCGCCTTGCCGGGACGCGGCGATCAGGCAATCCTCGAGCCGGCCGTGCCTGGAGCTTGCGCTGTAGCGGATGCCGCGCGCGCGGGCTTGGGCATTGACACGCCCCAGATGCTCGAGGATTTCCCGCTCGATCTGGCCTTCGAGGTAGTCGCAGAACTGATGCTCGGTGCTCGCGTTGATGCGCCAGCCATCCCCGGTGATGCTCTGCCAGAACTCCGGAACGATCACCAGGTGGTGCAGGATCCCGCCGGCGGCCAGCGCGTCGAGCGCGGCCCGCTCCGCGGCCTGCGCGCCCGCCGTGTCGTGGCTTGCCAGCAGCACGCTGGTGGCACGCAGTGGCCGGCACCGCTCGTCGGGCTGCGGCGCGATTGCCGCGGCCCCAGGCCGGTCGAGGCTACTCATAGCCCGGTGAGCGCTCGGATTTCAGCGAAGCCCCAGCCGTAGTTGACATGGAGGTAGACGCCGAGCGCGATCAAGCACGCGCAAATCAACGCCATGATGTCCTCCCGCCGGTCGCTCTTGAAGATGGAGAGCGCCGAGCCCCGGTGATACTGGAAGCCGGTCTCGGTGGTGTGGATGTCGATCCGCTGACTATCCTGGCGGTCCATGTTCGTCCTCCCTCAAAGCGCGCTGAGGCCAAGCAGGCCGGCAAACACCAGGATCACGATCAGCGACCCGACGGCCTTGATCGTGCCGACGACGCCACCGATCACCAGCGGCTGGCCTCCCGCCTGCTTCAGCGAGGCGACCGTGATCTGCATGCCGAGCCCGGTCAGTCCGAAGGCAAAGAGCCACACGATCCAGTCGCGGAACCAGGTGATGATCCTAGGCGTGTGCAGAACCGCCCTGGCGGCCGTCTGGACCGACGCTTTGGCATCCCTGGACAGGACGCCCGACGCGGCGACACCTTCGAGCGCGTGGTAGTCGGTCATGCTCATCACTTTCCGGTTGGCGATGAGGCGATCGAGCGCGGCCTTGTGGTCCGCCCGCTTGACCTTGTCGGCAACCGCCCTCAGCGCATCGACGTCCTTGTCCTTCAAGAGCCTGTCGGACTTGAGCCGGTTGTCGAAGTAGCTCCCCTTCCACAGATCGTCGGCGCTGATCCCCTTCGGCAGGAAGACGCCCGTCATGTTCAGCAAGAACATGAAGATGAAGCCCAGCACGAAGAGCGGGAACTTGTCGACGAGCACGCGCCCCACGTTCACCCGCGGTGCGTCGACCGCCATGGCGCCGACGCTTTGCGCCTGAGCGCTACCGTTGAGGGCCGTCTCGCGCTGCACGTACCAGACGGCAAGCCAGACGACGATGAGCGGCAGGAACAGGATGCGCGTGATGTTGAAGATCTCCGCGACCTTGAGCGTCTCGATGCCGTCCGGTTGGAAGGCCAGGGCCGCGCCCGCGACCTGGGCCGAATTGAGGATGCCGGTGCCCGCCCATGCGCCGAAAGCCTCGGGGCTCATGGCGAGGAGCTTGCCGACGGTCGGGAACACGAACATGCACCCGACGCCCCAGAGCAGGATGGTGCCGATCGTGTAGGCTATCTCTGCCGACTTGGCCTGCACGACCGGGGCGGCCGCCACCGCCGCGGAAACGCCGCAGACCCCGACACCGGCCGACAACACGCCGCCCATCGAGTTGGTGACGCTCATGAGACGACCCATCCACAGCACCAGGCCGACCGAGCCGAGCACGAAGATGCCGATCAGGGTGAAGGATGCCGTGCCGAGGTGGAGGATCTCCTGCAGGAAGTAGAGCGTGCCGAGGAGAATGACGCCGGTTTTGAGGCCCAGGCGCGAGAGCCTCACGCCGTTCTGGGCCCAACCTGGGATGCCGAACACGTTGACGATGACGATGCCGGCCACGATGCCCAGCACCACGTAGTTGAGGCCGAACACGTCGTGGATGAGCTTGCCGCCGAATACCGGCCCGATCGCTTTGCTCGCGACCGCAACCAGCGGATCGAGGAACCAACGCACGAGCATGGCGAGCAACAAGATGGCGATGGCGCCGCCGATGGCCGAGCTGAAGTAGTCGATGCCACCCGGGCGATGCCAGCCGATGAGTTGCCACAGACCGATAACCGCGGCGATGGCGCCAAAGGCATAGGGCAGCGAGATCATCTCCCCCTTTGCCCTGGTGGTCCCGAGATACTTGAGCACGCCGTCCAGCAGACCAGCCTCGGTGCAGTAGCCGAGGGCCAACAGAGCAATGCCGATGATCAGAATGGCAGGCTGCCGCTTCGTGTAGACCATGACGAGTACGTCCTCCCTCGTTCCCGGACCTGCGCTCGCGCGGCCGGGCGTGGCTTGCCTTCCGTATCGATCGGGTGGTGCCGAGATTAAGGGATGGATGGAGGACGAAGCCTCGCAAAGACGCTGTGCTTGTCTTCCCCGGTGCCCCAGATGCCCGACGCCTCCCTCCGAAATCAGCAAAACTCCAGCGACGCCGACCTTCTTCGATCTTAGACGTTTGTAGGGCTTGCGCTGCTCAGGCCGTTCGCCGGAATTGATATTAGCATATCAAGATATTCTGGGAAGCCCGTCATATTGCATCGCGAAGCGCCTGCGCCGACCGCTCGGACCAGCCGCGGCGCTCAGCGGCGGCCGGTAGCGTGGGGCAGCTTCTTTTTCGCAGGCGGCTTGATCGAAGCAAAGTAGACCGCCAGGGCCCGCAACTGCTCCTCGTCCAGAGATTTGGCAACCGAGATCATTGCGGGGTTGTCGCGCAGGCCTTGCTGATAGAATCTCAAGGTGGTGGTGAACTGGTCCTCGTCCCAGCCGACAATCGAGGGAATGCCGTTGTCCGTGCCGTCGAGGCGGTGGCATGTGGTGCATTCGCGCGAAAGGTGCTCGCCGTACGCTATGAGCTTCGCGTCGTCGGCAGCCCCGCTAGTGCTGCCAAGACCCGCAAAAATGATGGCGGCGCCGAGTGAAAAGAAACAGATGTGCTTTGCGAACACCTGCCGCAGGCTCCCCCAACTCAGGACTGACCCGATTGCTCCACAGCTCGGATGCTCTTTCGTGCCTTGCCCGAATCCTGGTCTCTTCTCTCCGAGCGAGCCTCAGTTCTTCGAGAGGCCCGGTCCGTCCGGGCAGAAATGCCGGTGCAGCGTGGCGACGATCTCCTTGGCCGGCGTGTCGGTCATCGAGTAGCGCACGAAATGGCCTTGCCGCTCGGCGCGGACAAGACCATCGAGCCGCAATCGCGTCAGGTGCTGCGACACGAGACTTTGCCGAGCGCCGACGGCGTCGCAGATCTCGGTCACCGTCTTGGCGCCGTCCATCAACAGGCAGAGGATCATCAAGCGA
>DATEVP010000006.1:0-6512 GCA_035258465.1 Hyphomicrobiaceae bacterium | reverse complement strand
TCCAAGATCGCCGCCGACGTGCGCGACATGCGTGCGCGCATCGCCAAGGAGAAGGGCACGCACGACATCTGGGAGCTCAAGCAGGTGCGCGGCGGGCTGGTCGACCTGGAGTTCATTGCCCAGCATCTGCAACTCGTGAACGCAGCGGCCCACCCCCACGCCCTCAGTCAGAGCACGGTTGCGGCCTTCAACAACCTGAATGCCGCGGGCCTGCTGCCGGCGGGGGCTGCGGCGGTGCTGTTGCCGGCAGCCCGCTTGCTCAACGACCTGACGCAGATCCTGCGCCTATGCGTCGATGAGCAGTTCGATCCGGGCAAGGCCTCGGACGGGCTGAAAGGGTTGCTGGCGCGCGCGGCGGAGGCGCCCGGTTTCAAGCATCTGGAGGCCGATCTGGCCGCGAAAGAGGCCGAAGTTGCGGCCCTCTTCGATGAATTGGTGGCCTGAGGCCGCCCGACGGAAGGCCCTGCCTCAGGCCGTTGTTGGGGCGAGGTGGCCAAGAGAGCCACGGACGTCGCGCCGAAGCCCCGGAGTGCAGACCTACATGTCCAAGAAAAGCCTCGCTGGCGGGAGCGTCGCCGCCATCTCGGCATCCCATTTCTGCCTGAGGTAAGGTCTGGCAGGAGAATCGGCACAAGCGAGGCAATCCGCGTGCTGGCGCGCAAGAACGAGCCCGGGTCGATCCCCCATTCCGGGCCGCAGGAAGACGAGGACGATACGGCCTTGCTCGCGCGCGTGGCGGCGGGAGAGGCGCAGGCTTTCCGCGGGCTCGTGGATCGGCACCTGCCGACGGTGCTCGCCATCGCCCGGCGCATGCTGAGGGACGACGCGGAGGCCGAGGATGTGGCGCAGGACACGCTATTGAGGCTCTGGCGCAATGCGGCCGGGCTCGAGCTGGGGCCCAACGGCGTGCGGCCCTGGTTGCGGCGGGTGGCGTCGAACCTTTGCATCGACCGGGTGCGGGCGCGGCGCAACACGACGCTCGTCGATGCGGTGCCGGAGAAGAGCGAGCCGGCCGGACAGTTCCGGCAACTGGCCGAGCGCGAGCTTGGGACCCGCGTCGACGCCGCGCTCAAGGCGCTGCCGGATCGGCAGCGATTGGCGCTCACGCTCTTTCACTACGAGGGCTTGAGCCAGATCGAGGTTGGCGAGGCGATGGGTATTTCGGACGAGGCCGTCGAATCGCTGTTGGCGCGTGCGCGCCGGACGCTGAAGGTCTCGCTGAAGGAAGAGTGGCGTGGGCTGATGCCGGAAAGAGAAGCATGAGGGGCTGCGAAAAGGTTTGAAGATGACGAACGCGAACAACAACATGACGCTTGCCGACTTCGAGCGGCTGCTCGAGGTCTACGGCAGCGATCGCACGCGCTGGCCAGCGGACACCCGCACCGGCGCCGGACACCTCGTTGCCCGCGACCGGGCCGCGCGACGCCTGCTCGTCGAGGCGGAAGCTCTCGACCGGGCCCTGGAGCGCGCCCCCTTGCCCTCGCTTGTCCGCGAGGCGGCGCTGGCCGACCGCATCGCGGCCGCGGCGCGGCGATCGCCGCGCATCGTGCGCTTGGACAATGCGCGCGCCAGCGAGGCGCCCGCCGGGAATAAGGGCAACGTGTTTCCGCTGGCAAATTTGCGCGCACGCCAGCAATGGCGGGGTGCAACAGTGTTCGGCGGTGCGGCCGGTGTGCTGGCGGCATCCCTGGCGGTCGGCATCCTGATCGGCCTTTCCAGCTTGCCGCAGCCGTATGCGCCAGCCTTCGCGGAGCTGACCAGCATGCTTGGCGATCACGGCAGGTACAGCTTGGCGCAGGTCGATCCGCTGGATGAGGATCTGCTATGAGCGACATGGCGATAGGTGCGCCGGTGCTGGATGGTGGGCGCGTCCCGCGATGGGTGCTGGTCTTGTTGGTCGCCTCGCTGGCGCTCAACTTGCTCGTTCTGGGCTCCGTCGGCGCGCTGATGTGGCGCTTCCGTGCGCCGCCCCCGTGGGCGCACGCGGTTTCACCCAACCTGCTGGGTTACGCCAGCACGCTGCCGGCGGATCGCCGCAAGGAGCTGTGGGAGCGTAGCGCCGAGGAGCTCCAGCATGTCCGGCCTTTCCGCAGCGAGGTGCGCGCCGCGCGCAAGGAGACCGTCAAGGCGCTCAGCGCCGAGCGGTTCGACCGGCAGCAGTTTGCGGCTGCCCAGGCGCGGCAGGCGGAGGCCGAAAGCCGGGCGCGGGCGGCCGTGCAGAACCTCTACGTGACGATCGCGGAGGGCTTGACGCCCGAGGAGCGGCGCGGGTTCCAGCTCTGGCGCGAGCGCCGGCGGCAGTTTGTGCACAACCTGCTCGACGAGCCCGACCAGAAGCCCGAGGAGCAGAGCAAGCGCTGACCGGGTAGGCGGGCTATCGCTTCGCCGGGAACTCGATCGCGGCCGACCACGCGCCGTCCTCACTCAGCGTGCAGGCGAGCGTCGCGGCCTGGGTCTCGAGCAGCAGTCTCGCCAGGATCACGCCCAGGTTGCCGCCGGCAAGGTCGGATGCATTGGCTGCATCGGGACGAGACGGCCGCAGCATCGGGTGCGCCGGGTCGAGCCCTCCGCTGGTGCGGATCTCCAGGATCTGCCTGCCAGCCCGGCGCCGGCCCGCAACCTCGACGGCGCCGCCCGGGGGCACCCGTGAACCGGCCTCCCGCAAGAGATGCTCGAGCGCCTGCGCCACCGGGCGGCGCTCGCACACGATCGCACCCCTCTTGCACCCGGTCACATTGAGCAAGGGCGCGGTTTCGCCCAGCCGGACGGTCGCGGCACACCAGGCGTTGCGCACCAGCGTCTCGGCAACCAGCCGCTCGCGCTTCCCCCGCCGCCGGTCGGCCATCAGCGCCGTCATCACCTCGGTGACGGCCAAGGCTTCCTCGGACGATTTGAGCAGTCGCCCGCCGCTTTCGCTGATGTGGTGGGCGTATTCCTGATAGCGGGCGTTGCCGAGTGGCCCATGCAGCTCGTGCTGCATGACCTCGGAAAAGCCGATCACCGCATTGAGGGGCGTGCGCAGCTCATGGCTCATCTGCGCCATCAGCTCGTTGACGCCGCTGGTCGGGGCAACGGCAACCTCGGTTGCTGGTTCCGTGCCATCATCCGACGCACCGCGGGCAAGCGTCAGCAGCGTGGCGGTGGCACCGGTCAGCAGCAGGAAGGCCAGGTGCCAGCTCGGCAAGCCGAAGGTCGCGCCGCCGGGGCCGATCGCGGGGTCGTGCCAGGCGGTCGTGAGGACGATGCAAAGGCCGGCGAGATAGAGCGCGGCCGCGACCCGGGCCAGTCTGGTCCCCTCGAGCCGCATATCCGGCGCCCAGGCTGCCAGGCGCGCAACCGCTCCGTGAGCGGCCCGCACCGCCGCTTGCCAGCAAATTGCAAAAGTGCCCCACGGACGGGGTGACGTGCCCGGCGTCATCCCTTGCCCCTCGACCGGAATGTAGCGAAATGCTGCCCTCGGATCCGGCGAACCAACATCAGCCGAATCGTAGAAGCGAGAATGCCGTGATTGGGAATCGCTTGTCGAGAGGCGAACGCGCCATCGCTCAGAAATTGGAAGTCTGTGGCCTGCAGCACGCTATTCGAGCATCTTCGTCACGATCTCGAACACGTCGTGGGAGAGCGGCTTCGTCCTGGCGATCGCCTGCAGCGCCTTCTTGGCGGTCCGGCGGCGCCCCGGCTCGAGTGCTTTCCAGCTGCGGAAGGCCGACAGCAGGCGCGCGGCGATCTGCGGATTGAAGGCGTCGAGCTCGAGCACCTTGGCGGCGACGAGCTCATGGCCCTTGCCGTCGGGGCGGTTGAAGTTGACGGGATTGCCCGAGGCGAAGGTGCCGATCAGCGCGCGCACCTTGTTGGGGTTCTTGATCGAGAACAGGGGATGGCGGGTGAGCTTGACCACCGTCGCCAGGGCCGAGGGGAGCGGGGAGGCAGCCTGGTAGGCGAACCAGTTGTCGATCACCAGGTGATCGCCCTTCCAGCGCTCGTAATAGCGCTCGAAGGCCTTCGGCCGCTCCGGGGAGCGCAGCTCGGATAGCATCGCCAACGCGGCGACCTCGTCCGTGGCGTTGCGGGCATTGGCGAAATGCGCGGCCACCCGTGCGATATCCTCGGCCCGGCCGCGGCTGACCAGATAGCCCAGCGCGACATTGCGCAGCGTCCGCCTGCCCGCGGGCTCCGGTGCCGGCGAGTAGGGGCCCGCGACCTCGTGCTTGCGGTAGATACCGACGAGGGTGGCGTGAAGGGAGGCGCCGATGGCCTTGCGCAAGGCCTTGCGTGCCTTGTGGATCGCCAGCGGGTCGACATCGTGGCCGATGATGCGCGCCAGGTCGCTCTCGCTCGGCAGCAGCACGAATTGCGCCCGGTAGCCGGGATCGAAGCTTTCATTGCCCAGCGTCAGCCCCAGTGCCTCGATCACGGCGGAGGGCTTCTCCGGCCGCTTGCCGGCACGGATGGCCTTGACGGCCTTGACCAGCACGCGCGTGGCATAGTCCTGGCCGGCCTGCCAGCGGTTGTAGAGATCGCTGTCGTTGGCCATCAGGAAGCGCAGGTCCTCGTCGCTGCGCTCGATCGTGAGGTTTGCCGGCGCGGAGAAGCCGCGCAGCAGCGAGGGCACCGGCCGCGAGGGCACGTCGCGAAAGCGGAAGGTCTCGCTGCGCTTCCTGATTTCCAGAAGGCCGTCCTCGAGCGCCTGACCGGAGGCAAGTCTCAAGGGCAAGTCCCGGCCGTCGTCGCCGACCAGGCCGATGCGCACGGGAATATGCAGCGGCTTCTTCTTGGCCTCGCCCGGCGTGGGCGGCAGCACCTGGGCGATGGTGAGGTCCAGTGTCTTGGCGCGCGCATCGTGCTTGAGCTGGCACACGAGCTCCGGCGTGCCGGCTTGCGCATACCAGGTCATGAACTGGTGCAGGTCCTTGCCGGTGGCATCGGCGAAGCAGGCGACGAAGTCCTCCACGGTTGCGGCCTGGCCGTCGTGGCGCTCGAAGTAGAGGTCCATGCCTTTGCGGAAACCCTCGACGCCGAGCAGCGTCTGTAGCATGCGCACCACCTCGGCGCCCTTCTCGTAGACCGTGGAGGTGTAGAAGTTGTTGATCTCGATGTAGCGGTCCGGGCGCACGGGATGGGCCAGCGGGCCCACGTCCTCGGGGAACTGCCGGGCTTTGAGGGCGCGCACCTCCTGGATGCGCTGCACCGTCGCCGAGCGCTGATCGGCCCCGAACTCCTGGTCGCGGAAGACGGTAAGCCCCTCCTTCAGGCAAAGCTGGAACCAATCGCGGCAGGTGATGCGGTTGCCGGTCCAGTTGTGGAAGTACTCGTGCGCAATGACCCGCTCGATGCCGACGAAGTTGCTGTCGGTGGCCGTCTCCGGGGTGGCGAGCACCAGGGCGTCGTTGAAGATGTTGAGGCCCTTGTTCTCCATCGCGCCCATGTTGAAGTCCGACACGGCGACGATGTTGAACACGCCAAGATCGTACTCGCGCCCGAAGCGCTCCTCGTCCCAGCGCATCGAGCGCTTGAGGGCATCCATCGCCCAGGCGCAGCGGCCCTCCTTGCCGGGCTCCACGTAGATCCTGAGGTCGACCTTGCGGCCGGAGGCCGTGGTGAAGTCGGAGGCGTACGAGGCGAGGTTGCCGCCGACCACGGCGAAGAGGTAGCAAGGCTTGGGGAAGGGGTCGCGCCACACCGCATAGTGCCGCTTTCCCCCGTCCAAGGTGCCGCGCTCGACGGGGTCGCCGTTGGAAAGCAGCACGGGCGCTTCATCTCGGTCGGCCTCGAGCCGGACCGTATAGGTCGCCAGCACGTCGGGCCGGTCGAGGAAGTAGGTGATGCGCCGGAAGCCTTGCGCCTCGCACTGCGTGCAGTAGATGCCGCGCGACAGGTAGAGCCCGGTCAGGGCCTTGTTGGCTTCCGGGTTGCAGGTCGTGATCGTCTCGAGCGTGAAGGGTGCACCCGGCGGAGCACCGATGACGAGGTCCTTGTCGGTGAGCTGGTAGTCGTCTGGTCCCAGCTGCCGGCCATCGAGCCGCACGCTCTCGAGCTCGAGCAGCTCGCCATCCAGCCGAAGCGGCCCATGCTTGCCCGTGACGGCCGGGTTGGGCCTGATCTTGAGGCGGGCGCGAACGCGCGTGCGCGTCGCATGGAGCGCGATGTCGAGGTTGACCGCGTCGATCAGGTAGTTGGGCGGCCGGTATTCCTTGAGCAGGATGGGGCGTGGCGTGTCGGTTTTCATGCCCCTTCATAGAGCAACAGGTCTGCGGCGCAAGCTGGGCGCCGCATAGGAAGTAGCGTGCGTCGCTACCGGCCGGAGAGGTCGTTTACAAATCACGTCCTCTAAGCGCAGTTAGGAGACGCGCTGGTTTGCATAGTTCTAGAGTTAGCCCGCCAGCTGGTCCCAGAGCAGCTTGAGGTTGAGGGCGATGAGGATCGCCGCGATCGATGCGGCGAAAGCGATCAGCCAGGCGGGCGTCATCAGCTGCCCCATTTTCCGGCGGTCGGCGGTGAACTGGACGAGCGGC
>DATEVP010000005.1:0-7429 GCA_035258465.1 Hyphomicrobiaceae bacterium | reverse complement strand
GAGCCTTGCCCATGCGCCAGGTGACTTGGGACATGATCTGGCGCCGGCGCTGGAAGATGCGTTTCGCCGCGGCACAAGCATGGCGGTGGCGGGGAGCGACGGCGAGGTCTTCATCAACGTCTTCAACCCGACGATACGCCTCATCATCGTTGGCGCCGTGCATGTGACGCAGCAGCTCGTGCCGATGGCGCGCGCGCTCGGCCACGACGTGGCGATCGTGGACCCGCGCACCGCCTTCGCCACGGAAGAACGTTTCGGCGATGTGGAGATTTGGCGCGACTGGCCCGACGAGGTGTTGCCGAAGATCGGCGTGGACGGCCGCACTGCGCTGATCGCGCTCACCCACGACCCAAAAATCGACGATCCGGCGTTGATCTACGCGCTCTCCTCCGATGCCTTCTATGTCGGGGCGCTCGGCAGCAAGAAGACGCACGCCAAGCGCCTCGAGCGGCTGGCGCTGAAGGGTGTCGCCAGAGCCGACCTCGATCGCATTCACGCCCCGATTGGCCTCGATATCGGGGCGCAGGGTGCCGCCGAGATCGCCGTCTCCATCATCGCCGAGATTACCGCCGTGCAGCGAGGCAAGGGAGGAGCCCGCTCGTGAGCGCGAGGGTCGCGGCCATCGTCCTTGCCGCGGGGCGCTCCTCCCGCCTGGCGCCGGCCAACAAGCTGTTGGAGCTGATCGACGGCGCGCCGATCGTGCGCCGTGTCGCCGGCATCGCGCTGGCGAGCGGCGCCGGTCCCGTCATCGTGGTCACCGGCTTCGACGCCGCGCGCGTCGCTAACGCCGTGCATAACCTGAAGGTGACCATCGTGCACAACGCCACCTTCGAGGAGGGCTTGAGCAGCTCGCTCCGGGCCGGTCTCAGCGCATTGCCGTCTGACAGCGACGGCACGCTGATCCTGCTCGGAGACATGCCGGCGATCGAGAGCAGCGACCTCGAGGCGCTGATCGCGGCTTTTGCGGCAAAAGACCGCCAGGCGATCTGCGTTCCGGTGCGCCACGGCAGACGCGGCAATCCCGTGCTGTGGGGCGCCGCCTACTTCGCCGAAATGATGAGTCTCAGTGGCGACGTTGGCGCCAAACCGCTTATGGCGCGGCACGCTGAGCACGTGACAGAAGTCGCGGCCGGGTCGGATGGCATTTTCGCCGATGTCGATACGCCGTCCGATCTTGCCCGTCTCACAGCAGATGCCAGAGCACGGCGATCTCGATGAGGTAACAGAGCACGAGCACGATCGGCATGGTTTGCACCAGCCAGCGCGGCTGATTTTCGGGAAACAGCCAGGCGTGGAAGCCCCAAATGGCCAGCGGCATCAGCGGCCAGGTGGTCAGCCCTACGCTGATCGCATTTCCGATGAAGGTGCCGACGGCGGAGTTGAGCTCTCGCAAATGCGGATTGAGAAACTTAAGCTCCAGCATAACGACTGGAAACAGCGTGAGCAGAATGAGGGCTGCCGCCTTCCACCTGTTGGGCGGTTTTCCGGTCACTGGATCGTTCGGGATCCACCCCGGAAACGAGGTGTCGACGCGCTGCGCGTGAAAGCCTTGCACCAGGGGCTCGCTTTCCTTGACCATGGCCGCGCGCACGTCGGACTTTATCCACCCCTCCAGGTTCGCCTTCGAGTCAAAGCGCAACACGGTGGTCCAGCCGGTTTCGTTCTGCTGCGGCGGCTGGACGAACGAGCCGACATAGCCGGGAAACGTCGCCTGGAGCTTTTGGATGCGGTCGGCCCAAGCGCGATAGGCGGCTTCCTTGCCGGGCTTGATGTCGGTGACCATGACCATCGTCACCCCGTGCTTCACTGAGTAATCGACCGCGGCTTGCCCCACGAGTTGCATCACCATGCCACCTTCGACCAGCGGCGCGACCTCATCGATGAGGGCGCGGTGCCGGTCGCCGCGCCGCCAGGTGCGCAACGTATCGACCGAGGTGAAACGGGCTATGGCCACGGCTTCAAATTGATCGGGCGGCGCCGGCGGCCAGAACTCGACGCTGAGCGCACCCTTGGCGCCGAGCACCGCGGTTTGCCATCGCACCTGCCACTGCGCAAATGCGCTCTCGCTTCCCGGACGTATGCGCGCGCAAACAAGCAGCGTGGAAGGATCGTCGCTCACGGATAGCTCAATCGCCGCCGAGCACGTTCGGCTGCGCCCCTCCTGTGGAGAGGATCGTGCTGAGCTGCCTGGCGTCAAGCTTGACGGCGTCAGGATCAGGTCTGACCAGCTCGAATTTCAGAACTTGCACGCTCTTGTCTGCCGGCGAGATGCCGCTCACCAGCAGGTCGGCGCCGGAGGTCGTGCTCGTGGTGGCGACGCTCACGCCTGAAGCCCCGTCAAATGGCTTGAAGCTCGCGATCTCGGCGAAATCGGCGATGGGAGTATGTTCCGCGCTGGCGATGTAGATTTTCGGACCTCCCTCCAGCCTCGAGCCGCTGGAGTAGACCTTCACTTCTCCGGGGCCGGCCAACTGGCCGACGACGATCCGCTCGGCGCCGCCGAGTGACCCGGCTAGCCAGCCGGTGGCCAATGAGACGCCGCCCCGATAGTTCATGCCGAACGGCATGAACGCGTTCGTGACCGCCGGCTTGTTGTCACCGGGCTCGCACTGGTCCGCCCCAGGGCCGCTGCGCTTCTTCTGGTCGATCGGCTTCATCAGGGAGAAATTGAAGACCTTCACCTGCGCCATGCTGCCGGGACCGGGAGCGGTGACGACGCTGTAGCGGCCGGTGGTGAAATCGACGAAGCCCGAGGCGACGCTCACGCCGTTACGGTCGTCGAGATAGGGATTGAATGTGGAGAACAGCTCCGGCGCAGTACCCGGCGATGCCGGCAATTTCGCGCGGTAGACCTTCACTTCGCTGGGAATTCCAGGACCCGAGCCCACGATGATGTTGTCGGCGGTCGAGCCGTCGATCTGCGATGAAGCCACGCTGACACCGCCGCGCGCCGAGGACTCAAAAGCCTCGAAGCGGGCGAGTTCGGTCTCGAAGGGGCCCTTGCCTCCCTTAGCCTTTCCCGCGTAGGCGACAACCTCGGGCGCGTGGTCCTTTCCGGCGCCCACGACCAAGTCGTAGATTCCATCGTCGTCGATGTCGCCCATGGCGACGCTGGTCGTGCCCTCAAAGCCGGCGAAGGGCGTAACCGTGGCGACCATCCGATCGCCATTGCCGTCGTAAACCCTCACTTCCGCCCCGTGTCCCGGCGATCCGGGAACGGCCACGGCGTAGGTCGAGGCGGCAGGGATGACATTGACCAACGTCATCAGCCCGTTGTCTTCGTGGTTGAGGCGATGGCAGTGCATCACGAAGAGCCCGGTGAAATCGTCGAACTTCATGCGCAGGCTGAGCGCGCCTTGCTGGATGACGGACTCCTCCGGCCCCAACACCGGCGCCGGCACGTTGGCGTTGTCTACGGCCCACATTTCAGGGCCGGTCTCAAGACCCCGGGTCGGATCGAGATAATGGGTCACCTGGAAATCGTTGACGTGGATGTGGATCGGATGCTCGTCGTTGTTGTTGTTGAGGAACTTCCACTCCTCCACCGAGCCAAGTCGCGGCTGGAGCAGGGGAGCATTGGGGAACCCGATGCCCTCGAACACGTACATGAAGGCTTTGGCATCGTCCGGGCTTGCCAGATTGTCGAGAAAGCCGCCTGAGATCACCATCTCTCGCTCGACGTCGGGCTTGATCTGCGCAATGTCCTCGAACACCGTGTAGGCGTCGAGCTTTTGCCCCGCATTGAACGCCGTGGTGACGCCTTTGCCGGCGGAGGTTGTCGCTCTCGCCAGGATCTGCGTCGGAGAGACGAAGAACCCGTCATAGTAGCTCACGGCCTCAGGAAGCACGCTTAGGCTGCCCAGCACCGCCGGTGGATTTTCCGTGCCGTCATTGGTGTAGAGCACGCCAGGTGCGCTGATCGTGGAAGCGCCGCCGCCTCGGGACGGCATCTCCAGGATGAGGTCGCCCTCGGCGGGCATGGTGACGGCGATGGCATAGCGCGTGGCCGGCGGAATCAGCAGCTTCGTGCCGTTCTCGAACACGGGATGATGGACTTCCGGATAGGGGACCCCGTCCTGGCCGACGATGGCGATCTTGGGATGGTTGCCCGTCGCGGTCTCGGTCAGCTGCACGGGCGTGTAGACGACATCGCTCACATTGGCGAGCACCCAGATTTCGGTCTGGCCCGCTTTGCTCTCTATGACCGGCTGGAACTGGCCGTTGACGGTGAACTGCACGTCGCGCAGATAGTCGGGCAAGCCTGGATTGGCCGGCACGTCCTTGCCGGCGCCGCCGGCGAAGGGGGTGAAGCGCTGCAGATTGCTCGGGATGAACTCGAACCGCCCGCGCTCGTTGCGGATCGACAGCGGCCCTGCGTACCAGATGGTGAAGCTTTGCGTGCCCGGCTTCGATTGCAGGAAGTTGACCGGGGCGAGCAGCGGACGATACGTGCCTTTCTCCAGCTCGCCCGGTTCCGGCGGCTTGATCGTTCTGACCCATTGAGACCAACTATAGTTGTTGAGTTGCGCGCCGCCGCCCGCCCGGTCGAACACGTAATTGTATTGCAGCACCATGTTGCGGATCGGGATCTGGTTCTGCGTGACCAGCGGCAGGTTGCCGTCGGTCCGCCCGATCGCGAGCAGCCCCGCCATGCCGTAATAGACATGCGGCGTCGTCAGCCCATGCAGATGGCTGTGATACCAATAGGCGCCTTGCGGCATGCTCTTCGGAATATTGTACGTGTAGGTGTTCGAGAACCCGCCGGGGATGTGCAGCATCACATTATCTGCGTTGCCCTTGGGGCTGACATGCACCCCGTGGACGTGAAGGTTGAGCGGCGAGGACGCCATCATCGGCGGGTAGAGCGGCACCTCCTCACCCTTGGCCGTATATTGCGGGTCGAAGAAATCGCGGATGGTGAGTCCGGTCAACGCATTGTCGAGATGGACAATCAGCGTCTCGCCCGGAAAGACCTGCAAGGTCGGCGAGGGGTATAGATTGTCGCCCGACATCTGCCCGTTCGATGCCGTGCCTCGGATCAGCTCATAGGCAAACACGAGCATGTTCTGGACCGGCGTGGCGACGGTATCCAACCGGGCCTCGCCTTGCTTGGCGATCAGCCTCACCTCCAGCACGCCGTCCTTGCTCGCCAGCACCACGGGTTCGCTGAACTCGGGACGGATGGCCGGATCGAATTTGGCAGCCGTGTCTTGGGCACGAGCGAGCGACCCGTGCCATCCCGGCGCGAGCACGAATGCCGCCGCGATGCCGCCGAACGCAAAAGCGCGCCAAAATCGATCCATGCCGCATCCTTCTTGAAAATGGGCATAGGGTCAATGTGCCGAATCAGTCGCCGCCCGGGCCCGGCCCATCTCGGCTCTCCGCCGGCCGCAGCTTAAAGACGATGTAACCTCGGCGGCCGGCGAACAAGTCTCCCCAGGCGGGAGGATCTTCGGCATGATCGAGCCAGCGCCACAACAGCAGCGACGATAGCGTAACCAGAAAGAGGGACTGCGCGTAGGAGCGGGCCTCGAGGCCAAAGAAGGTCGCGGTGTAGGAAAAAGCAAAGAGAAGCGCCGACGCGATGGCGACGCGGCGCCCGAACAGCCTGAGCGCCAGCAGATAGAGGCAGAGCGTGGCGCCCGTGATGTAGAGGTTGGAGAGCGTCCGGGTCGTGACTTCCTCGGTCCCGAATATCTGTATCCAGTAGTACAGGATGGCGTGGTAGAGAGGCGGGTGCGCCGAGTGAGCGGCCAGGCTCTTCAGCGCCGAGACAAGCGTGGCGTGGTTCGAGCCATAGATCGCGACGGAGAGCAGCTCGTCGTACCAGTAGGACTTCCAGTTCGCGAGAAAGAGGCGCGCGACAAATGAGAAGAACAGGATGAGGCAAAGGATCTGATGCTGCGCCAGCCAGCGCACCCAACGTGTAGCGCGTGCCAGCATGCCGGCGGCGGCGCGCCGCACTGGATTCCCCGATGGCAAGGCGAATACTCCCGGACTGCCCGCCCGCAGTCATAACACCCAATCACGCATGCGGATATTATCGAGGCGCAAGGCTTGGCTGTGGCTAGCGGCGGCGATCGTCATTGCCGGCGCCGTGGCAGCGGGCCCGTTTGCCTACCGCACGGCCCTGGTCGGCTCCGGCTACAGTGCCGAGATTCTCTGTGGGGGCGTGTTGGTCTCCGGCCGCGACGAGGCTGCCGTCAGAGCCGAGGATCTGACCGGCCCCGGCTACGAGCTGCTCCGATTTTTCCGTCGGAAGGTCGAGCCGGACAACAGGCGCGTGACCGCCTCCTTTCATGGCTGGGCCACGCAGACGGCCGTCTTCCGCGACGGCCTCGGCTGCACGCTCATCGACGGCAGGAGAGAAGACGACTTGCGCGCCGAGGCCGCGGGTCTTTCTTACACGCCGCCGCCTTCCAATTCCGAGACGCTTTGGCCCGAAGGCGAGCGCATCGATACGCCGGCGCAGGATGTCGACCTGCCCGCACTTGACGCGGGCATCGAGGCGGCGTTCGCCGAACCCGACCCCGCTCATCCCCGCAATACGCGGGCGCTGGTCGTGGTGCATCGCGGGCGCATGATCGCCGAGCGCTATGCGCCGGGCTTCGACGCAAGGATGCCGCTGATCGGCTGGTCCATGACCAAGGCCGCGCTCAACGCCCTCGTCGGACTAAGGGTCAAGGACGGCAAACTCGCACCCGCCGATAAGGCGTTGCTGCCGGAATGGCGCGGTGAGGGCGACAAGCGCCGCGGCATCTCGCTCGACGACCTGCTGCGCATGTCGAGCGGCCTCGCCTTCGACGAGAGCTATGATGATCCACTCGCGGACGTGACGCAGATGCTGTTCGTTGCTGGGGACAAGGCCAGGTTCGCTGCCGCGAAGCCGCTGCTTCATCCTCCCGGCACAAACTGGCACTATTCGAGCGGCACCTCGGTGATCATCGCCCGCATCTTGCGCGCGAGCTTCACGGCGGAGCGCGACTATCTGCGCTACCCGAGCGAGCGTCTGTTCGCGCCGCTCGGCATGAGGAGCGCGGTGATCGAGCCGGACGCTGCCGGAACCTTGGTGGCATCATCGCTGATGTACGCCTCTGCGCGCGATTTCGCGCGGCTTGGGCTCCTCTTCCTTCAAGACGGCATGTGGCAGGGGGAGCGCCTGCTGCCGAAAGGATGGGTCGCCTACAGTTTAACGCCGACTAAGGACGCGCCGGATGGGAGCTATGGCGCGCATATGTGGTTGAAGCTGCCGGAGTCCGACGGGTTTGGTGAGCCGCCGATGCCGGAAGACGCCTATTATTTCCTCGGCCACGAGGAGCAGATCGTGGCCATCGTGCCTTCGCGCGATCTCGTCATCGTGCGGCTTGGCCTCACCCAGAAAGGCGGCGACTGGGACCACGCGCGAGACCTCGCGCCCATCGTTGCGGCC
>DATEVP010000004.1:0-5912 GCA_035258465.1 Hyphomicrobiaceae bacterium | reverse complement strand
GAAGAGGTGCGTCACCTCGCGGAGCGGCTCGACGCGCCGCCGAGAATCGGCCGCATCGAGTAGATCGACGGGGACGTGGCGCATCCGTGCGGAGGACGCCGGCGCATTGCGGCTGAGCCCGATGACGTTCCACCTGGCATCGCCCGCCAGGACCTCGATCAGCCGCTTGGCGACAGCGCCGGTGGCGCCGGCGACCGCCGCCGTCAGCTGAGCGGCAGGCGTCTGGTTGGTCGGTGACATCGGAGACTACACCGCTGCCGCTTTCGGCTCGCGCTGGGCATGGCCCTCCGCGGTTCCCGTCACGATCATGCGCAGGATCTCCTCGCGTGAAGTTTCCGCCACCCGGTGGGTGCCGACCACCCGGCCGGTCTTCAGTACCGTGATGCGGTCGCTGTTCTCAAACACGTGGTTGAGGTTGTGGCTGATCATCAGCACCGCCAGTCCGTGCGAGCGCATCTCGCGCACCAACTCGTACACCTTGCGCGTCTCCTCCACACCCAGCGCCGCCGTCGGCTCGTCGAGGATCACCACCTTGGCATTGAAGTAGACGCTGCGCGCGATGGCGATCGACTGGCGCTGGCCGCCGGACATCGAGCGCACCTTCTGGCGGATGGAGGGGATATTGATCTTCAGTCGGGCCAGCAGCTTGCGCGCCTCCTCCTCCATGCAGCGGATGTCGAGAAACGGCCGCATCATCCCCTGGCCGACGATCTCGCGGCCGAGGAACATGTTGGCGGCGACGTCGAGATTGTCCGCGAGCGCCAGGTCCTGGTAGACCGTCTCGATGCCGAAGGCCTTGGCAGCGCGCGGTGAGTCGATGTGCACCTCGCGACCGTCGAAACGGATGGTCCCCGCGTCCTTGACCACCGCGCCCGACAGCGTCTTGACGAGCGTCGACTTGCCGGCCGCATTGTCGCCCACCAACGCATGCACCTCCCCGGTGAAGATATCGAGATCCGCCTCGGCCAGCGCCTGCACGCCGCCATATCGCTTGCAGATGCCCCGCATCTCGACGATGGGGGTGATGCTTTGGCTCATCAGCGTCCTCTTGCTGCCAATTGCGATAGGGGCGTTACGACGGAGCGTGACACTTCTGGTCGCGCTCCGTGGCGTCGGCGCAACGCCCCCCAGGGTGGCTCGCGAGGTGGCAGCCCAGCTCAGGCTTTGCGAGTGGCCTGCTCCCAGGATGGAACTTTGCGTTCTTCCGGCGTGCGCGCAACCGTGCCGACGTTGCCCTTGTCGATGATGAACACGGGCAGCATCACCAGCGGCGGGATCTTCTCGCCCTTCAGGTGGCGCACAGCGGCCTGCACGGCGAGGTAGGCCTGGTCGTGACCGGAGAAGTCGACGGTTGCGTACATCTTGCCTTCGGCGATGGCTTGGATCGCGTCGGGGATTCCGTCGATGCCGATGACCTTGGTCTTGCCGCCGCGGCCCGCCGCATGCAAGGCCTCGACGATGCCGACCGCCATGTCATCGTTGGCGGAGACGACCGCGTCGATCTCCGGGAACCGCTGCATCAGGTTCTCGAACACCTGCTGCGCAGGCAGTCGGCGATACTGGCCGGGCTGGGAGGCCAACACCTCGATGCCCGGAAAATCTTTGACCGCCCGCTCGAAGCCCTTCTTGCGGTTCTGCGCGGTGATCGCAGCCGGCACGCCATCGATGTGCACGACCTTGCCTTTGCCATTCATCGACTTGAACAGGGACTTGCAGATCTCGTACTCGAGATACTCGTCGTCCGAGCCGATGAACGTAACCTTCTCGATGTCGGTCATTATGTTATTGTAGTTGACGATGGGAATCCCGGCCTTGTTGGCCTTCTGGATACTAGGCACCAGCGCTTTGTAATCGACCGGCACGAACACGAATGCGTCCGGCTTCTTGACGATCCAATCCTCGACCAGGCGCGTCTGCTCCTCGATGTTGTCGGGTTTGGTCGGCGCCACCACCTCGAGGGTGACATTGAACTCCTTGCCTGCCTTCTCCGCGCCGATCCGGCATGCCTTCCAGAAGGGATTGGTCACGTTCTTGACGAAGAATGCGATCGTCGCCTTCTTACCTTGTCCGATCGCGCCGGCGAACGGTAACGCTCCAAGCGCCGTGGCGGCGCCAACCGACATGGTCGCAGTTGCGAATTGCCTTCTATTCAGAAGCATGGTCTTCCTCCTTCACGTTTCTGCTTGCAGTTCACGTAGTCCCTCTGTTGATCCGCCGACCGACAAGCTGGTCAGCCATGACCGACAGCAGGATGATCACTCCCAGAACACCGGCTTGCCAGAAAGTCTTGACGCCCAGGAGATTCATGCCGTTGAGCACCAGCGCCAGGATCAGCGATCCGACAGCGGTGCCCGCCACGCCCCCGACCCCGCCGAACAGCGACGTGCCACCGAGGCAGACTGCGGCAATCGCCGGGAGCAGCTGCTCCTCGCCGAGGCTCACGTCGGCCGCGTTGGTGCGCGCGATGACGACCAGGGCGGCGAAGCTCGCCATCAGGCCGCTCATGGCATAGACGAACACCAGTCGCCGCTGCACCGGCATACCGGAAAGCCGCGCCGCCACCGGGTTGCCGCCGATCGCGTAGATCCCCCGCCCCATGCGTGTGCGATGCAGGACGACGTGCAGCACGATGATCGTGCCTATCATGATCAGAACCGGCACGGGTATTGGGCCGGCGAAGCCGGTGCCGATCACGCGGAAAGGCGCAGGCAGGCCGTAGATCACTTCGCCCTTCATGAACACGTAGGCGAGCCCGTTGGCGATCCACAGCATGCCGTAGGTGGCGATGAACGACGGGATACGGGCGTAGGCGACCAGTAGGCCGTTGACGAGCCCGCACGACAGGCCGACCGCCAGCGCCGCCACCACGCCGAACACCGGAAAGCCGCTCGTGATCAGGGAGGCCGCGATGCACGCGGCAAGGCCGAGCACGGCACCGACCGAGAGATCGATGCCGCCCGTGAGGACCACTAGCGTCAACCCTGCCGACATCAGGAACAGCGGCGCGGCGTGGCGAAGCACATTGATGATATTCGACCAGGTCAGGAAATAGGGCGTGAAGACAGCAAGGGCTACGCACAGCGCGACGAGCGCCGTCACACGCGAGACGACCACGAATAGACGGTCGGGCGACAATCCAAGAAACTCGCGCTGGCTAAGCGTGACGCGCGCCGTGCCCGTCCCCACAGTCATGCGTTCAATCCCCGCAGCGAGTCGAGGCCGACGGCGGCAATGATGACAAGACCGACGACGGCGACCTGCCATTCGGTGGAGACACCCATGAGGTTGAGGCCGTTGCGCAAGACGCCTACGGCGAGCGCACCCACGATGCTGCCGACGATGCCGCCGCGGCCCTTCTCGAAAGAGGTGCCACCCAAGATCACTGCGGCGATGGCATCGAACTCGAGGCCGACGCCGATCGTGGGATGGGCGGAGTTCAAGCGCGCCGTCATGATGAAGGACGCCAGCGCCGTGAGCACCCCGGCGTAGACGTACACCAGCAGCTGGTAGTAGCGGGCGCGGCTGCCCGAAAGGATCAGTGCGTGCCGGTTGCTGCCGATGGCGAAGGTGTAGCGCCCGAACTTGGTGCGGTAGAGCAGAACATAGGTCAGAGCGAAGGCCAGCAGCGTGGCCCAGATCGGCACGGGCAGCCAGACGAAGACGCCGTCGTTGAACCAGCGCACGTAGTCCGGAAGGCCGGTGACCGAATTGCCCTCCGTGAGCACGGTGGCGATCGATTGGGCGACGCCGAACGTGCCGAGCGTGACGATGAATGCGGGAAGATCGAGATAGGCGACGAGGGCGCCATTGACGGTGCCGAACGCCGCGCCAATCAGCACGGCCGCGCCGATCGCCATGAACAACGGCCAACCCGACACCACCATCAGTGCCATCACCACGCCGCAGAGCCCGAGCACCGGGCCAAGGCTCAGGTCGATGCCTTCGGTCAGGATCACCAGCGTCATGCCGAGCGCCACGATCACCAGCACCGCAACCTGTAGGGCGACGTTGGTCAGGTTGGCGACGGTGAAGAACCCGGGCGTCGCCATAGTCAGGACCACGGACATGAGGGCCAGCAGGTAGACGGCGCCCGGTGCCTGGGTGAACCAGGACGCGGCAGGAACACGCGCGGGTAGAGCGGCCGTCGTGTCGCTCACTGCCAGCGCTCCCAATTTGCACGCATCCAATCGGCGAACGAGGCGATGCCGGCCTCCAATCCAAGATGGGGCTCGAAGCCGGTGTCCTGCAGCAGGCGGCGACCCGCGAGGGGCCCACGCATGCGCGTGTGGTCGGTCCAAGGCGCGGTGCCCGGGCCGACCTCGATGTCGGCCTCGCGCACCGCGGCCTTGACCGCGCGTGCCACCGCAGCGGTGGTGAAATTCCTGCCCGAGCCCAAATGATACACGGGATGTGTGAGCTCCCGGGCCTCGACTGCCGCCAGCAGACCGGCGGCGACATCAGAGACATGCGTGAAGCTGGCCGCGAATTCGGCGCCGCTCTGCTCGCGAACCGCAACGCCGGAGAGGGCGCACTTCAGGAAATAGGGTATCGGCCCGCGCGGATTGTCCCTGACACGTGGCACCAGTGGCGGCCCATACACCCAGGAGACGCGCACCGTGGCCGCGCTTAGACCGAACTGGGAGCGGTACATGGCAACGAGCAGCTCGCCGCAATATTTCGTCGTGCTGTAGACGCTGGCGACGGAGGGTTGCGCATCCTCCAGGATAGGCGTCATATCGGTCGCGTTCTGGAATACAGACCCAGTGCTGACGTAGACGAAGCGCTGCCATCCGCCGGTGCGAGCCGCCTCCAGGAGTGTGGCGACCGCCGCCGTGTTGGCAGCAACCGCGCTGAACGGATCGGGCCGCGCCAGGTTTTCATTGGGCACGGCCGCGCAATGAATGCAGGCGTCGATGCCCTGATTCTCAATCGTGGTGCGAAGCGCCGCTGCATTGGCGAGGTCGAGCCGCACCCAGGCGACTTTGCCTTCGGTGGCCTGTGCATCGCCCTCGCGAAACGTGCCGCGGTATTGCGCCACCACCGAACGACCCCGCGCCGCAGCCTGCCGAGCGACCTCGTAGCCGACGTGGCCCATAGCGCCCGTGACAAGGAGAACCATTACACCCCCTTGCTACGGCCGCTCATTCTCAGGGTGAAATGCGATTGCGGCAGCGCCACCTCCTCCGGCCAAACGTTCCCCCGGCTGCGCTTTCCTTTGCGGGATTATCATAGCCGCTTTCACGACCTGAAAATTGGGCTGATCAGCACAGCAGAGTCAACAGGAACGTGGCCTTAGCGACCTTTGGCCTGTCCGCCGCGGGATTTCTCGGCGGTGCGGGGGAGATCCGGCTCGGTTGTGCAGCCGAACTCCCGCGACAGATTCGCGGCGGCATTGCGCACCTGCTTCGACTTCTCCTTGAGCAGCTGGATCGACAGGCGCCAGATCGGCCCGGAGACGCCGATCGCTCCCTGCACCTGGCCCGTGAACCCGTGCACCGGCACGGCGACGCAGCGAACTTCGGCGCAGTATTCGCCATCGTCGTAGGCGACCCCGCTCCGTCGCACCTCGAGGATCTCGCGCATCAATTCCGCCGTGTCGGTGATGGTCTTGGCGGTGAACCGCTCGAGGGGAGCATGCTCCAGAAACCTGGCGAGGTGGTCACCGCACATGGCTGCGAGCAGGATCTTGCCGAGCGCCGTGCAGTGGGCCGGACGCACCACGCCGGCGCGTTCGGTGAGCTGGAACGGCCCCGAGCCGGCTGTGCGTGCAAGCACGATCACCTGCCTGCCGGAGCGCACGGCGAAGTGGCAGCTCTCCTGCGTGGTGGCCGAAAGCTCGTCGAGCACCGGCGTCGCCAGCGCCACCATCTCCACCTCGTCGAGTGCCCCGGCGGCCAGCGTGAAGAGCGGCC
>DATEVP010000003.1:0-5643 GCA_035258465.1 Hyphomicrobiaceae bacterium | reverse complement strand
GCCGTAGACCTGGCGCAGCCCGGCGCAGATCTCGCCGTGCGTGACGCCGGCGCAGGCGGCATCGACGACCTTCTCGTAGACGTTGTCGCCCTTGCTCTCCGCAGCGCTCCTGAGCGCATCGAGCGCGCGGCGCACGTCCGTCTGGCTGCGCTTGGCCTTGAAGCGGGCGAGCCGCTTCAGCTGCGCGTCGATCTTCTTCCGCGGCGGGGGTTTGAGCGCCTCGCGCGCCATCTCCTCCTCCGCCGGCACCCGGTACTTGTTGACGCCGACGATGGTCTCATCGCCCGCATCCACCTTCTCCTGGAAGGCCAGCGCGGAGTCCCCGCAGATCTGCTGCGGCAGGCCGGCCTCGACCGCCGCATACATGCCGCCGGCCGCATCGATGCGCGCGATCACCTCGCGGATCTTGGCCTCCATCGCGTCGGTCAGCGCCTCGACGTAGTAGGAGCCGCCCAGCGCATCGGCGACGTCGGTCAGGTGCGCCTCCTCCTTGAGGATGTTCTGCGTCGACACGGCAATGCGCGCGGCCCGCTCGGTGGGCACTGACATCACCTCGTCGTAGGCGTCCGTGTGCAGCGACTGCAGCCCGCCCAGGATGCCGGCCATCGCCTGCACCGTGACGCGGGCGATGTTGTTGAGCGGCTGCTCGCGCGTCAGGTCCACGCCCGAGGTCTGCCCGTGGAACTTGAACCGCCAGGACTTCGCGTCCTTGGCGCCGAAGCGCTCGCGCGTGATCGCCGCCCAGATGCGCCTCCCGGCGCGGAACTTCGCCACCTCCTCGAAGAAGCTCATGGAGATGTCGAAGAAGAAGGTGAAGCGCGGCAGGAACTGGTCCGGGTCCCAGCCTCGCGCCAGGCAGTCCTCGGCGTACTGGATGGCCGAGGAGAGCGTGAGGCCCATGGCCTCGGCGGGATTGGCCCCTGCCTGCTGCATGTGCTGGCCGACGATGGAGAGCGGGTTCCACTTCGGCAGATGCCGGTGCGCAAAGGCGATGTGATCCAGCAGCACGCGCCGCGCGCCCGGCAGCGCCAGGCGGAAGAACATGTGGTTGGCGACGAAGTGGGAGAGATAGTCCGACTGGTTGGAGGTGCCGGAGATGCGCTCCCAGGCGATGCCGCGCTTCTTCGCCACCGCCAGCTCCAGCGCCAGCAGCGTGAAGGGCGAGGGGTCGTTGAGCGAGGTGGAGATCTCGCCGATCGGGATGCCGTCGAGGCATGTGGTCATGTCCTCGACCGTGTTCACCGTGACGCCGCAGGTGCCCAAAATCTCCTTCGGCACCTCGTCGGCGTCGTAGCCGCGATAGACCGAGTTGCAGGGAATGAGCGAGACGGCGGTGCCGCCATGATCGAGGATGGTCTTGAGCCGCGCGTTGTAGTCTTCCGGCACGCCCAGCCCGATCAGCTGGCGCTGGGTCCAGGTGCGGCCGCGATGCATGGTTGCGTAGATGCCGCGCGTCATGGGCAGCTGGCCGGGGAAGCCCAGCGTTGCCATGTAGCGCGTCCCGCTCCAGTCCCCGGGCGTATAGAGCGGCTTCACCTCTATGCCTGAGCGGTTCCTCGGGTTGGCGGCGTTGCCCAGCCCCGCCTGCACTTGAGCGCGCCAGCGCCCGCGCGCCTCATCGAGGCTCGACAGCGGCAGCTGCACGGTCTTGGACGTGTGCGGTTTGCCCCGCTTGCTCATGTTGGCTTCCTTCCGGAGGCCGTCGCGTCGTCGCTTCGTAGGCGAGCGCTGCCTGCGCCTCTCCGCTGGGGGAGAGGACCCGATCCATGACTTACCGCCGGGTGCTTCGCACGTCGAGCTTGTCGTTTCGCCGATGGTACAGCCGGGGCGCTGGATGTGGCCGTTTACCGGCCTGAAGCTTGAACTCCTCGATCTTGGCGAACGAGGAGCGCAGCGCCTCCGACCAGGCCGAGGAGAGCTTGCGGAAATATTCGTCGTCCTGCTCGATGCGCTTCTCGCGCCGCACGTCGAGGCTGTCGCGCTCGTAGATCAGGAGGTCGATGGGCAGGCCGACGGACAGGTTCAGGCACACCCCGGCCGTGGCGCGCACCACCGTCTGCCGCCGGAGCAATGCGCCGCGAGCGGTGCAGAATTGCACCTGCGCCGGCCAAATCACCACAAATTGAGGTGCACGAGCCGGGCTTCGCCTTATTACACCCGTGAGCGCGCCGTAAAGCGCGCCGAAGCAAAAAACAATGGAGCGATGATCATGCGACGAATTCCCTGGCACGCCTTGTAGCGCTGCACCCGCCTGTCGCGACGGCCGAGTTGGATCGCGCGGGCGGCTTGTCCGGGCCGCGAGCGGCGGCTCTTTCATCAAACCGACGATTGGAGAGCGGCTGGCGCCAAGCGCCGCCGCGAGGAGATAGCATGTTCAAGATCCCGACCTTCAGGAGCGATGGGGCCTTCTGGCCCCTGGCGGAACGGTCCGACTTCGAAGCCGGCCCGCATGCGTCGGGCAGGTTGCTCGGCAAGGCCATGGCGCTGGCGCGGCGCTTCAGGGCCGAGGGCGCCGCACGGCGCGCGATGCGCGAGCTGGAGAGCCTCGACGACCGGACGTTGCGCGACATCGGCGTCTCGCGCGACCAGATCTGGCACGCCGTGCGCCACGGCCGCGGCGCCTCCTCCCGCGACGCCTTCGACATCGCGCGCTGGTCGTAACGCTCGAACGCGGAGCGCGCAGGTCGGGTCGAGGGTCGGCGATGCGCGGGGAGAGGGAGAGGAGCGACTAGCGCTGCTGGAGGCGTTCGCGGACGGCGCGCAGGTTGCTGCCGGCAGGGGCGGGCTGCGCTGCTGGAGCCGCAGGGGCGGCCGGCTGGTCGCGGCGGGCGTATTCCCGGCGCTCGCTGGAGGGGTCGCGCGAGGCGGGAGCCCCGTCGACCGGCCCGGACAGGTTCATGGACTCGGCGAACATCGCCATGCTCTGGGCGGCGTCCGCGGCCGAGGCGCTCGAGGAGGTGCGCCAGCGATCGACGATGCCCTCGAGGAAGCCCTCGTCGCCCACCGACGTCTGCCACTTCTCGGTGAAGCGGGCCGTCGAGCTCCTCGGCATGCAGTGCTTGGGCAGCTCGTCGAACTTGATGCGCACGGGCAGCGTGACGCCGTCGCCGAAGGCGATCGCCTCGCGCTGGCCGAGCGCCGAGAGGAACTCGAGCAGGCCTGAGCCGGTGTCGGCGATCGCCGAGTGGACGATCTCCTGGTCGCGATCGTTCGACATGCGCAAGGCGAACACGGTGTTGCACTGGGAGAGGATGGTCGGGTCGATCTCGGCCGGGCGCTGCGTGACGATGCACAGCGAGGCGCCGTACTTGCGGCCCTCCTTGGCGATCTTGGCGATCGCCCGCTTGCACGGCTCGAAGCCCAGCGCCGGGTTGGAGGGCACGTAGCGGTGCGCCTCCTCGCAGACCAGCGTGATCGGCACGCGGCCCTCGCTCCACAGCGCGAAGTCGAAGGTCATGCGGCAGAGCACCGAGACGACGACGTTGATGATCTCCGTCGGCAGGCCGGTGAGCTCGAGAATGGTGATCGGCTTTTCGTTGACCGGCACGCGGAACAGGCGGCCCAGGATCTGCGCCATGCCGTCAAAGACCGTGAGCGAGCCGAACATGAAGGCATAGCGCGGATCGAGCGTGATGATCTCGAGCCGGGTCTTCAGGTTGCGATAGGGCGAGAGGTCGCGCTTGTTCTCGAGCTTGCCCATGCGATCGTCGATCATCTGGGTCAGATCGGAGATGCGGTAGGGGACCGGCGTGTCGACCGTGTATTTGACCTCGGCCGACCGCCGCAGGCCGGTCTCGCGCCCGGTGCCCCGGCCGGTGCCGTAGCGGGCCTTGGCCTGGGGGATCAGCTCCTGCAGGATCTCCACCTCGGCCTTGCGATCGACCGGGTTGCCCATCAGGACTTCGATCAGCTCCTCGAAGGTGAGCAGCCAGTAGGGCAATTGCATGTTGCGCTGGCTGATCACCTCGGCCAAATCGCCGAAGGCCGGCGCATACTCGTTGTGCGGGTCGAGCAGGACGACGTGCGCGTTGGGATTCTTCTGCAGGATCGAGCGCAGGATGAGGGCCGTGGTGCAGGACTTGCCGGTGCCGGTGGTGCCCAGAATGGCGAAGTGCTTGCCGAGCAGGTCGTCGACGCGGATGGTGGCCGAGATGCTCGGGTCCTGGCGAATGCAGCCGACCCGCACCGAGCTGCGCTTGTCGCCGCTGAAGGCCTGCTCCAGCTCCTGGCGCGAGGCGATGCGGACGCGGTCGCCGAGCGCGGGATAGACCGAGACGCCGCGCTGGAAGGTGGCCGTGCGGCCGTCGTCAGCCTTGCACAGCTCGCCCACGAGGCCGAGCTCGGCGATCCACAGCTCGTGGTCGCCTTCACGGTGGGAGGGCACGGGCACGCTGAGCGCCGAGACGATGGCGAGCACGGCCGTATCGGTGGTGTCGATGGCGAACAGGGTGCCCATCTCGGGCCGCTGCAGCGAGCCACGCCCGTTCTTGTCCGCGCACACCTGGCCGGCGTCGAGCAGCACGATGGCCTTGGAGCCAGTCACCGAAACGATGCGGCCGATCGATACGTCCTGCGCGCCGGCTTGCGGCTGGGGCCCAGGCGGCATCGGCGACATGACTTTGGGCTCCCCGGCCATAGTCTAGAGTGTGGCGTTGTGACCGAGACCGAGCGTGCCGGCGCGGCCATGCATGTCCGCTGGCGCTGCGCCCGAAGGCAGCTTGACCACCACCTCGGTCCCCATCGACTTGGCGCTGCGAATCTCGAGCCGGCCGCCGTGCAGCTGCACGAGCGCCTTGGCGATCGGCAGGCCGAGCCCGGTGCCCTCGCGCCAGCGCGAGCGGCTGGCGTCGACCTGGGCGAACGGCGTCAGGGCCACGGCGATGTCTTCCTTGCTCATGCCGAGACCGGTGTCGCGCACGCGCACCACCGCGCCGTTCTCCTGCGCGCGCGCCTCCACCGTCACCGAGCCGCCCGGCGGCGTGAACTTCAAGGCGTTGCCGATCAGGTTGCCGAACACCTTGCGCAGCTTGGTGGCATCGCCTTTGACCGCCGGCAGGTCGGCGGCGATGTCCTCCCGCAGCTCGACACCGAGCTCGAGGGCGGCGGACTTGAAGGGGGCCAGCGCCACCTGCAGGACCTCCGGCAGGTGCACCTCGCGCGCGTCGAGCGAGTAGGTGCCGCTGTGGATCGTCGAGATGTCGAGAATGTCGTTGATGACGGTCAGCAGGTGGGTGGCCGCACCGCGAATGAGGTCGGCGTACTCGACGATCTCGGCGTCCTTGAGATGCCGCCTCTGGTGCTCGCTGAGCAGCTTGGCAAAGCCGATCACCGTGTTGAGCGGTGTGCGCAGCTCATGGCTCATGTTGGCGAGAAATTCGGATTTCACCTTGGCGGCGAGCTGCGTCTCGATCTGCGCGGTGCTTTCCGCCAGCCAGGCCTTCTGGCGCAGCATGGAGCCGGCAAGCGTCGTCGAATACTCGGCGATCAACGAGCCGCTGCTGGCCGAACCGACTGCCCCGCCTATCATGGACGCGAACCGACTTCTTGCGCAGAACCGTGAGGGGCAAAGACTAGGTGCCAGACAATAACTTGAGGTTAATCGCGCGGCCCAAGTGGTTGGGCCGAGGCTAGTCTCTCCTTAAC
>DATEVP010000002.1:0-2491 GCA_035258465.1 Hyphomicrobiaceae bacterium | reverse complement strand
CTAGCCCGCCTTTCTCACTCTCGATAGGGACATCGGGGCGCCGACTCAGCGAAAGTTCTTCTGCGACAAAGACTTCGGTCCGAGCAGGAGACAACCCCGATGCCGACACAGTGTAGCCAGGATTCGCTCGATTTCGGAACGGTCGAAGGCCGCCAGGTTGTGGCTTTTTTCGACGGCGGCTGCATCACATCGGAGGCCGGCGCGCTGCTGCTCGGCGCCACCGACAAGACGATCGGGCTCGTCGAGCGTTTCGCCGCCTGCTTCATCGATGCGCGCAGCCCCGATCTGATCGAGCACAGCCTCGAGACGCTTGTCGGCCAGCGCCTGTTCGGCCTCGCGCTCGGCTACGAGGATCTCAACGACCACGATCAACTGCGCAACGATCCCGTCATGGCCGTGCTCGCCGGCAAGCTCGAGAGCCGACGCAAAGGCTGTGCGCCGGTCGCCGGCAAGTCGACGCTCAACCGGCTGGAGCAGGCGCTGCGCGGCGGCGCCGGGCGCTATCACCGGATCGGCCACGACGACACAGCCATCGAGGCGCTGTTCGTGGACCTCTTCCTGGATGCGCATACGAAGCCGCCGAAGCGCATCATCCTCGACCTCGACGCCACCGATGATCCGCTGCACGGCCACCAGGAAGGTCGCTTCTTCCACGGCTACTACGATTGCTATTGCTATCTGCCGCTCTACATCACCTGTGGCCGCCACCTGATGGCCGCCAAGCTGCGCCGCGCCAACATCGATGCTTCGGCCGGCGCCACCGAGGAGGTCGCCCGCATCGTCGCGCAGGTCCGCGCCCGCTGGCCCAAGGTTCGCATCATCATCAGGGCCGACAGCGGCTTTGCGCGCGACGAGCTGATGAGCTGGTGCGAGGAAAACCGCGTCGATTACGTGCTCGGGCTCGCACGCAACGGGCGTCTCGTGGCCAAGATCAAGCACGAGCTCATCGAGGCCCGCGCCGAGGCGCGCGAGACAAAGGCGCCCGCGCGCCGCTTCAAGGACCTCCCCTGGACGACCCGCGACAGCTGGAGCCGAGAGCGCCGCGTCATCGCCAAAGCCGAATGGACGAGCGGCAAGGCCAACCCGCGTTTCGTTGTCACCTCGCTCAAGAGATCCGACGCCTCGGCCCGCTTTCTCTACGAGAAGGTCTATTGCGCCCGCGGCGACATGGAGAACCGCATCAAGGAATGCCAGACCGACATGTTCGCCGACCGCACGCCCGCGTCGACGATGCGCACGAACCAGCTCAGGCTCTGGTTCGCATCGATGGCCTATGTGCTCATGTGCGCGCTCCGCCGCATCGGCCTCGCCGGCACCGAGCTGGCGCAAGCGACCTGTGGCACGATCCGCCTCAAGCTCCTGAAGATCGGCGCACGGGTGACCGTCTCGGTGCGCCGCGTGAAGCTTGCACTCGCATCGGCGTGCCCCAGCCGGGAAATCTTCGCCGTCGCAGCCGGGCGTCTCCGGCGCACCGTATCGCGGGCGCCCTCTCGACATGCCGCGGCTTGAGCCGCACCCCCACCCGCCCGCCAACAGCAGAGGAACACCGCCGAGCCTGCTCACGCCGCATGGCCCGCGGCAATGGCCCTGTGCGGTCGTCACCCACCCCAGTCCGAACCTTGCCGAAACACCCCCCACGCAGCTACCCAGTGTGAGAAAGCCGGGCTAACCGATGCAAATGTCATCCTGGGCCTGCTCAACCCCCGCCATCTCGTCGGTGGCGCACTCGCGCTCAATGCCGACAAGGCGCGCACGGCCTTCAAAACCGCCATCGCTGACCGCCTCGGCATGAGCCTGGAAGCCGCAGCCTTCGGCGCGCACGAGATTGCCGCTTCCAATATGATCCGCGCCATCAGAGCCGTGTCGACGGAGCGTGGCCGCGATCCGCGGGAATTCGCGCTGTTCGCCTTTGGCGGCAACGGCCCGCTGTTTGCCTGCGGTATGGCGGCGGCGCTGGGTATTCGGAGTGTGGTCGTGCCACCGGCGCCTGGCCTCTTCTCCTCATTTGGCCTGCTCTATGCCGACGTCGAGCACCATTATTCGCGCACCTTCCGCCGACTGCTGCGACAGGCGGACCTCGCTGAGATCGACCGGGCCTGGGGCGAGCTGGCGAGCCAAGCAGCGGCGCAGTTGGCCCGGGAGGGCTTCACCGGCGCCCGCGCGCGCGTGCTGCGCTCGGCGGCGCTCCACTACAAGGGCCAGAGCTTCGACCTCGTTGTGCCGGTGCCGGACGGCCCAATCGACCAGGCACTGGTCGCGCACCTGGAGGAGGCCTTCGGTCAGGAGCACGAGCAGACCTATGGTCACCGTGCCGGCGCGGAAGAGCCGGTCGAGCTGGTTGCGATCCAAGTGGTCGGCAGGGGTATGCGGCACGGCGCGGCCGTGCCCGCTCGCATTGCATCGAGCCGGGCTGAGCCCGAGCCCGGCCCACCGCGTCGCGTCTTCTTCGGCAACGAGGCCGGCTGGATCGAGACACCAATCCTGCGCCGGT
>DATEVP010000001.1:0-4220 GCA_035258465.1 Hyphomicrobiaceae bacterium | reverse complement strand
ACCTTCGATCCGATAATCCTTGTACTTGAAGGTGACACTCTTCTCGTCGGCCGCGATCAACCGCCGATTGGAGATTGCGATGCGGTGGGTGTAGCGCGACAGATACCGCAGCACCTGCTCGGGCCCGGCGAACGGCTCCTTGGCGTACACGACCCAGTCGATCTCGCGCAGCGGCGCAACGTAGGCGTCGAACGCCGCGCGATCGGCGAGCCCGGCGTGATTGCCGAAGAACTGCAAGCGGCCGGCCTCATGTGCCGCCACGAGCATCTCCAGGAACAGCCGCCGGAACAGTGCCGACAGTACCTCGACGCACAGAAAGTAGTCCGGTCGGCACGATATCCACTTGGAGCCATCCGCCGACAGACCACCGCCCGGCACGACCATATGCACATGCGGATGGTGCGTTAGCGCCGAGCCCCACGTGTGCAGAACCGACATGAAGCCGATGCGGGCGCCCAGATGCCGGCGCGTGGCCGCGATCTTGAGCGTGGTCTCCGCCGACGCCTTGAACAGCAGATCGTAGATCACCGCCTTGTTGGTGTAGGCGATGTCGGAGATCGGCGCCGGCAACGTGTAGACAACATGGAAGTACGCAACGGGAAGTAGCTCCGCCTCCCGTTCGGCCAGCCACTCGCGTGCTGCTGCACCCTGACACTTTGGGCAGTGCCGGTTGCGACAACTAATGTGCGTCACCCATTAGTTGCGTTATGGGCAGATCCAGTAATGGGGAGTTGGCGACAACTTGTTCGCTGTCCAGCGCCATTCGCCGCCAGCTCGGCTCACCATTACGAGGCACGCTTCAGGAGCTCGATCAGCTTGTCGGTGGGCTGGAAGACGCCGCGCCGCAGGTGTGGCGGCACGATCGCCTCCATCGCATCGAGCTTCTCCGTCGGATCACCGCGCGTGTAGACCTCGGTGGTCGTCAGTGTGGCATGGCCCAGCCACAGCGACACCTTCCTGATGTCCCCAGTCGCCTGCAGGACGACCATCGCACATGTGTGCCTGAGCACATGGGGCGAGACGCGTTTCTTGGTGAGACCGGGCTGCTGCAGTGCCGCGGTCGCGACGTGCTGCTTGAGCAGGTAGGTAAAGCCCCATCGGCTCAGCGGCTCTCCCCGGGCGTTGACGAACACCTCTGGCGTCGCGATCTGCCCGCGAATGGCGAGCCATGCGCGCAGGGCGGCGGCCGCCGGCTTCCACATCGGCAGCGTCCGCTCCCGCCGTCCCTTGCCGAGCACGCGGATGCTCATCGACGGCAGGTCGATATCGTCGATCTTCAGCCCCGTCAGCTCGGAGACCCGCAACCCCGCGCAGACCGCCACGTGCAACATGGCACGATCGCGGATGCCATCGCGTGTCGCAGGATCTGGTGCGTCGAGCACAGCTTGCAGCTCGTCGCGCAGAAGATATGGAACGAGGCGTGTGTCCGTTTTCTTGAATGGAATCGCCAGCACGCGGCGGATCTGCTCCAGCGCTGCCGGTTGCCGATATTCGAGGAAGCGGAAGAACGACTTGATGGCGGCGAGCCGAACGTTGCGCGTCACGGCCGCGTTTTTACGCGTGTCCTCGAGATATTCCAGGAAGGCGCTGACCAGACCGGCGTCGATCTGCTCCAACGTCAGCGCTGATGGTTTGACCCCAATCCGCTCGGCGGCGAACACGAAGAGCAGCTGGAAGCTCAACGCGTAGGAATCGCTCGTGTGCCGGCTGGCGCTCCGCTGGCGGGCGAGCGTCTCGCGCAGGAACGTTTCGATGAGAGGAGCGATCGGCGTCATGCTGACCTCCCCTCGGACATGAACGCTTCCCCGGCTGTGGCGACATCGCGCAAGAGGTCGGCAGTGGCCTCGAGGTACCAGTAGGTCGCGTAGATGTTGACGTGGCCCATGTAGGTCGCGAGCGCCACCATATGCGCCCCGCACCGGCTGCGGCCGACTGGGCAGCCTTGCAGCGCACGCACTGCAAAGGTGTGCCGCAGATCGTGCAGCCGAGGACGGCGTCCCGACCTCGACCTGATGCCAGCCTTGCCGACCAGCCCGTCGAAGGTCTCCTTGACGGCAATGTAGCGAAGCGGCCGACCGCGCTTGTCGATGAACACCCGCTCATCGTCTGAACCGGGCCCGCGACGGGCCAGATATCGCTGCAAGCCGGCTGTCGCCGTGTCATGCAGCGGCACCAGTCTCGTCTTGCGGAACTTGGTCTCGCGGATCAGCAATCCGTCGCTGGTCACGTCCGCGATCGTCAGCTTCAGGGCTTCGGAGATCCGCAACCCGGTGGCCGAGAGCAGCGCGATCAAGGTCGCATGGGTTTGTGGGCGCAATCCGCCCATTGGCCGAAGCCGCAGCGCAGCTTCGACGAGGCGACCGATCTCGTCTGCCGTGTAGATGTGCGGCGTGCGGCGCCGCTTGCGAGCGCCGAAGTGATTGGCCGGCGGTAGCTCGTGCTTGGTGTCCTCGACCTGGACATGGCGCACGAAGCGGCAGACGGCTTTGAGCCGTGCATCGCGTTGTGCCACGGATGGTCCGAGCGCGGCCCAGTCGATCGCAGTTTGCGTCTCGACGTTCGTTTGTCCGCGCTCGGCCGCGAAGGCGGCAAAGCTCTTCAGCAGGTACTCCGCGCTCGACATCGCAAAGCCCGTGGCGCGGCGCAAGGCGAGATAGGTCTCGATGGCGTTGAGCATCACAGCGCCTCCGGCCAGGGCTGAGCGACTTGCTTCAGGAGCGCGACATCGGCCTTGGCGTAGGTGGCCGTCGTGTCGATGCCGCGGTGTCGGAGGACCAGGCCGATCTTGTCGAGCGGAACGCCGTGGCGCAGCATCTCGGTTGCTGCGGTGTGCCGCAGGACGTGCGCCCCTTTGACGGGCGTCACGATGCCGGCGCGCTTCATGACGCGCTTCACCACCGACGAGATGCCGTCGCCATTCCGGAACGGTCGGCAAGGCGCGATCGTGCGCAGGAACACGCGCTCGCTTCGGCAGGCCGGCGGCCGGCATTCGAGATAGGCGGCGATCGCATTCCCGACGTCTTGCGGCAACGGCAGGCGGACCTCGTAGCGCGACTTGCCCGTGACCCGCAGCGAGCCCGTCCGCCACTCGATGTCGACGAGACGCAGTTGCGCCACGTCACCGGCACGCAGGCCGAGGCGGGTCAACAGCAGCACGATTGCACGATCACGTCGGCGCGCACTGGCGTCGCCGTCACAGGCAGCAATCAGCCGGCTGACCTGCTCGGTCGACAGATACCGCGGCATGTCGGCAAGCTGCCAATGCGCGTAGGCCGGAACGGCGCCGTTGAGACCTGCCTGGCAGCGGCCTGCGACTGCGAGGTATCGCAGGAACGCCCGCAGGCTCGTCGTCATCTTCTCGATCGTGCCGCGCCCGCACTTGCTCGCGCGTTCCAAGACGTAGCTGCGGACGTCGTGCGGCCTCCAGCCAGTCGGGTCCGATCCAAGCGCCATCATCAGGCCGGCGGCGTCGCGAGCGTAGAGCCTGATGGTGGCATCGGATGCGCCGCGATGCTTGCGCAGCCAGGCCTTGAAGTCGGCGACCAGCTTCGGTTCGGCGGGCGCCACTACCACGGTCGCGGACTGGCAGACGCCGAGCTCGACGAGGTGCCGGCGAAAGAGCCTGGCACCGTAGATGGTGTGGTGGTTGCGCCGGCCGCCCTTGGCGCGCGGACACCGGCAGGTGCGCAGGTGCTCGCTGAACGCCGCGAGATCAATGTCTGCCAGGCTTGCGCCTTGCTCGGCCATGACATGGCCGACGTGAGCCGCCGCTCGCAGATAGCGCACTGCTGTCTCGGGGCCATAGCCCTGCTGTTCCAGAGTCGCTGCAAAGCCGTCCAGATATCGACCGCTCGGCCCACTCCGCAGATGCCCCAGCATCTTCGATGCCGAGAAGTAAGTCTCCAACATGTTCGTCCCCGTACGTGACCGGCCATCAGTGGCCAAGCCGACGGGGCCGCACGGGCGACGTGTTATGGAGAGCGCGACAGCGACAATGCACAGGAAATTGCGGCCATTCCGGTCGCCAGCTCTCCATTACTGGATCTGCCCATAAGGCAACTAATGGGTGACGCCCATTACTTGCCGCAACCGGCACTGCCCGAAGTGTCAAGGAGCGGCAGCACGCGAGTGGCTCGCCGAGCGCGAGGCCGAGCTGCTCCCGGTGCCATACTTTCACGTCGTCTACACGCTACCGGGCCCGATCGCCGATATCGCCTACC